>JAISTJ010000167.1 GCA_031272655.1 Tannerella sp. | reverse complement strand
AAAATCGTATTTTATCAAAAAAAATCGTTACCTTTGCACTTTCACGACGATAAAAAGACGATAAAAACAAGAAGTAGCAATGATAGAAACGAACCTTATAAAGATGTATGCTGAAAGTTTCAGGGATAATTGGGAACTGTCCGCTTTGACCGACTATGGCGCCGATAATACTTTTACTTTTGGCGATGTGGCGCGGCAAATAGCACGCTTCCATATTTTGTTTGATTATCTTGGAATTAGTCAAGGCGACAAAATAGCGCTTGCAGGTAAAGACAGCGCACACTGGGGGATAGCCTATATGTCGGTTATTACTTACGGCGCTGTGATTGTGCCTATACTTCAGGACTTCCATCCTAATGATATCCTTCACATTATCAATCATTCCGAATCATCTTTCCTGTTTGTTACCGATAAGATTTGGGATTCTTTTGACGCCGATATGCCCGAAAATGTCAAAACGGTACTGTCTCTCAAAGATTTCTCATGCCTAAAATGCAATGAAGGCAAGAAATACAAAGACTTAGTGAGTTATGTTGATAATAAATTTACAGAACGATACCCAAATGGATTTTCAAGAGAAGACGTTAACTATCCTGAAATATCTAATGATGAGGTAGTTGAAATCAACTATACATCAGGAACAACCGGATTCAGTAAGGGTGTGATGCTTACGGCAAACAATCTTGCAGGCAATGTTACATACGCTCAGACGCTGGATTTGATGTTTAGGGGCGACGAGGAGCTTTGTTTCTTACCTTTAGCGCATGCTTACAGTTGCGCTTTCAACCTGCTTGTTCCAATGGCCGTAGGCGCACATGTTTATATACTCGGCAAAGCGCCGACGCCTAAAACATTGCTGCAAGCTTTCGCCGATGTACGCCCTAATCTTATTATCACAGTGCCGCTTATTCTTGAGAAAATCTATAAAAAGATGATACTGCCGCAACTCGGCAAGAGGACGATGAAACTTGCACTTTCGGTGCCTTACCTCGAAAACCTTATCTATGCACAAATTTGCAAGAAATTAACAGACGCTATGGGAGGCAGGTTTTGTGAAGTGATAGTAGGAGGCGCTCCTATGAATCAGGAGGTTACAGATTTTCTTTACAAGATAAAATTCCCTGTAACAATAGGTTATGGTATGACTGAATGTGCACCTTTAATCAGTTATTCTAACCATACTGTTTTTGACCCGCTTTCATGCGGGCATATCTTGAAAGGCATCATGGATGTCCGTATTGATAACCCTGATGAAACCAATGGAGTAGGGGAGATACAGGTTCGCGGCGAGAACGTGATGAAAGGCTATTACAAAAACGAGGAAGCAACGAACGCTGTATTTACCGACGACGGATGGCTTCGGACGGGCGACCTTGGCGCAATAGATAACGAAAAGAGAATCTTCATTCGCGGACGTAGCAAAACAATGATACTGTCTTCAAACGGACAGAACATCTATCCCGAAGAACTTGAAGCTAAGCTAAATAACATGCCTTTCATACTTGAAAGCCTTGTTATTGAGAGAGAAGGCAAGCTTGTAGCTCTCGTCTATCCCGACTATGAACAAGCTGACAGCATGGGTATCTCACACGAAGACATACCGCTACTGATGGAACATAATTGCACTGAGATTAATAAGCAGTTAGCTGTATATGAGCGGATTGCGCGTATTGAACTCTATCCCACGGAGTTTGAAAAAACACCCAAGAAAAGCATCAAAAGATATTTATATACAAGATTTTAAATTATAATAAAAAAGTGAGACATTTTACAAAAGTACAGGACATTGGTGATGTGCATCAGGCGGTTGCGGAGGCGCTGGAGATAAAGAAAGACCGCTTCAGATACACGGAGTTGGGCAAAAACAAGACGTTGATGATGATATTTTTCAATTCAAGTCTGCGGACGCGCCTCAGCACCCAGAAAGCAGCTATGAATCTGGGAATGAATACAATAGTCCTTGACGTCAATCACGGCGCATGGAAACTCGAAACCGAGCGCGGCGCCATTATGGACGGCGACAAGCCCGAACACCTGCTCGAAGCGATACCGGTGATGGGTTGCTATTGCGACATTATCGGCGTTCGCTCGTTTGCCCGTTTTGAGAGCAAGGAAGATGATTATAACGAGAAGATACTCAACCAGTTTATCAATTATTCCGGTCGCCCTGTCTTCAGCATGGAAGCGGCTATCAGGCACCCGTTGCAGAGCTATGCCGACCTGATTACTATTGAGGAGTATAAGCGTAAGAAGCGCCCGAAAATCGTTTTGACATGGGCACCGCATCCCAACTCGCTGCCGCAGGCTGTGCCGAATAGCTTTGCAGAATGGATTAACGCCGCAGGCTATGAGCTTGTTATAACTCATCCGGAAGGTTATGAGCTTGATGATCAGTTTGTTGGCCCTGCAAAAGTGGAGTACGACCAGCGGAAAGCTTTTGAGGGCGCCGATTTTATCTATGCCAAAAACTGGGCTGCCTACCGCGATCCGAACTACGGGAAAGTGCTCTCTAAAGACCGCTCATGGACGGTGGACGCCGACAAGATGGCGCTGACCGACAATGCTTTCTTTATGCACTGCCTGCCTGTCCGCCGCAATATGATAGTAACGGACGACGTGATTGAAAGCCCCGTGAGCATCGTTATCCCCGAAGCCGCCAACCGCGAGATTTCCGCGCAGGCAGTCCTGAAAAAAATCCTCGAAGGGCTGAAATAACGGACTTATTTGTTCAGTAGGTATCTTTCCGCTTCGATGGCGGCTTTGCATCCGCTTGCGGCGGCCGTAATTGCTTGACGGTAAACAGGATCGGCTACGTCGCCGGCGGCGAAAACGCCGGGGATAGCCGTGCGGGGCGTGCCGTTTTCGGTTACCAAGTACCCGCTTGAATCCGTGGCAAGCCATTCTTTAAACACCTCAGTATTAGGCGAATGTCCTATTGCGAGGAAGAAACCGTCAATATCTATATCCACAGCCGCTTCGTCCGGCTCGCCTTTGCGCCTGACCAAATGTGCGCCCTCGACGCCGTTATCCCCGAAAAGCCCGACCGCGTTATGCTCAAAAAGTACGGTTATATTCGGGGTGTTGAAAACTTTTTCCTGCATAATCTTCGACGCCCGCAAAAAAGGCTTGCGGACAATCAGATACACCTGTTTGGCGAGGGTAGCGAGATAGAGCGCCTCTTCGCAGGCCGTATCGCCGCCGCCGACTACCGCTACCGTCTTTTTGCGGTAGAAAAAACCGTCGCACGTGGCGCATGCCGAAACGCCCATTCCGGCGTACTTTTTCTCGTCAGCCAGACCGAGATACTTGGCGGTAGCTCCGGTTGCTATGATAAGTGTCTCTGTTTCAATTACTTTCTCGCCGTCAATAGTAATCTTGTAAGGAGAAGCGGAGAGGTCGGCTTTGGTTGCTATCCCGGCCCTGATGTCGGCGCCGAAGCGGGCTGCCTGTTTGCGGAAATCTTCCATCATCGCCATGCCGTTGATGCCGTCGGGATAACCAGGAAAGTTCTCTATATCAGTAGTTTGCGTTAGCTGCCCACCGGGCTGGATACCTTCATACAATACCGGATTGAGATTGGCTCGTGAAGCATAAATCGCAGCCGTGTAACCTGCCGGACCTGAGCCGATAATCAAACATTTCACTTTTTCCAATGTATTCATACCTGTTATTATTACATTAAAATCATGTCAAAGGTACAAAAAAATCGTTTGTGCGAGGAAAAATTGCTTAGTTTTTGAAAAAAAACACTACTTTTGTGTTCAAACAAAATAAACCGTAAAACAGATAAAACAATGATTATGAGTTCTAAAGAGCGGGTTTTCGCCGCATTTAAACGCCGTGGGCACTCGCCCGACCGCGTTCCTTTTCAGTTTGACCTCTGCAAAAGTCATATTGAGCATTTCAGCCGGAAGTACGGAATAGAGCCGGATTATACTTGGTCGTATTACGAAGACCTCAGTTACCGCATCTCTGCTAACGAGTTGCGCACCCGGATGGGTAGCGACTGCATCGTTGTGGGCGGGCAGGTCGCAAAGGATTTCATGCCTGTCGCCGTTCGCGACAATATCGTTACAAACGAGTTCGGAATGGAGATGATGCCTACTAACCTGTATGTCGAGGTCGTGAAATGTCCGCTCGACAACGCCTCTTCGGTGAAAGATGTCGAAGAATACGCCTTTCCGGACGCTTATGCGGCGGGCAGGATGGAAAAGGCTAAAAGGGATATTGACCGCTTCGGGAAAGACTTTTTTGTGATCGGGGACTGCGAACTGTCGCTTTTTGAGCTTGCTTGGCACCTGACGGGCTTGGAAAAGTACTTGATAGACATGATGTGTGAAGCCGACTATATAGAAGCGCTGAACGACAAAGTGGAACAGTTTACCCTTGGCATGGCCGAGCAGTTGGTTCGTGCAGGCGTTGATGCCATCTGGATGGGCGAAGACCTTGGCAGTCAGGTATCTACACTTATTGACCCCGACCATTGGCGCGTCGTTTTCCGCCCACGTCACGAGAGGATTATAAAGCGGCTTAAAAGTATCAATCCCGAAATTATCATCATCATGCACAGCGACGGCGCGGTTGCCCCCTTGCTTGACGATTTTATCGAGATGGGGATAGAAGTCTATAATCCGGTGCAACCAAACGTTACAGGCTCTGATCCTCAGGAGCTTAAGCAGAAGTATGGCGACAAGATGTGCTTCTTTGGCGGCATTGACCAGCAACAGCTGCTTCCGGAGGGCGATTTACAGGCCATTGAGCGCGAGATGCGTTTCCGTGCGGGCGTACTCGGCGATAAGGGCGGTTACCTGATGGCTCCCGCACACATCATTCAGGCGGACGTGAAGCCCGAAATAATCGAAGGGATGCTCAAAATTGCCAGCTCACTTTAATAAACTTATTTTCCCAAGGCTTGAATGTCGGCGCGGGGTTGCCGGGGAGCGGATCTCCGAGAACGTCGCATACTGTTATCTTGCTGATTTTAAAATGCTTAGAGCTTATTTGCGGCGTTGCAGGCTTGCCTCCTGTCTCGCGAAGCTGCATTATTACAGCGTTTTCACCTTCCACCGGACGCATATTGACGAGCAGCAAGTCGTTTGAGTTTATTTCAAAAAGCGAATAAGGCTCTGTTCGGACGGGCCGCTTAAGTGTCTCATTAGCAGGCAGTACGCGCGTCAGGAAGGGGATGCGGTTTTCCCATGCGAAGTGGGTTGAGAAGGCCGTCGAAGGGTTGTCCGCCGAACTGATAAGGTAACTCCAGCGCAGTTCGCCCATCTGGTCGGCGTTGAAATTTGTTACCCAATAGTTGTTCATTGGCCACGAGAACATGTTGGTAGTCTGCGGGGTAGCGCCTGCCTTGTAACGTCCTGTATTGATGGCGCCAAACTGCATCAGCGGTATTTCCGGACTGCATATCACGACCTGCATGGCGCTGTTGGCGGCATTGGCGAAGTTTTGGACTGTGTACCAGTCGTTTGATGAGCCTGGAATCTGGTCAACGCCCGCTTCAATAGTCCCTCCGGGTACGTCAAGATGTATCTTGCCGCCTTCAACCTCGAACGGGAATGACACATAAACAGCCTCCGGGTCGGTTATCGCCTTCTTTCTCAGGCTGTAAACAGCTTCTATCTTTTTGCAGACTTTGTAAATGCGGTATTCAACCGTCAGATTATCATTGTCCCTGCCAGCGACAGTCTCGCCGGTGAAACGGTAACTGTCCCATACAGAGCCGTTTACATATTCCGTGAAGTGCATTTTTTCGGGCAAAAGGCGCGTGAATTGCGGCGCGCGATACTGTTCCATAGGGCGGCGGCTGTCTATCGTTTCGTAAATCAACGACCCCATTTCCCATTCGGCGTCTTTTGTAAGTAGCTGTTTATCAAGCGTTTTGTCGTATAAAGAAGTGATTGTGCCTTTGCCGAGGTTTAATTCCATTGAATACCAAGTGTTTTCAATATGCGGCGAGGCGAGTTCTTTGGCTGTTTCAATCTTTTCGCGCGGTTCATCTTTGACAATTATGTAATACTGCGCCACTCCAAACGCCGGCACATCTTTGACGTAAATTGACCAGTAAGTGCCGTCCGATCGGCGTTCACCCGCTTGAGCAGGTAGGACATTTCCCTGATAATCAACTATTTCAAACTTCTTTTCGGGTGGCAAAATTTGATGGTCAATATAAGCTTTAGCTATTCCGCTGTAGGTCCAGTTCAACGTGTTATAGACTGTCAGTGAGGGTTTCTCGGCTTTCGGCGTGTATGTCTGGAGCAGTCCCATAGCTATCTCGCCGAGCAGTCCCGACCGGCGGTATGCTTCCCACGCATACGACTGTTTAAGAGAGCGTTGCTCCCATGTCTCGCGCCCGTAGGGATTGCGCACACTTTCACTGAAACCGAATGTGTGTTCGTCGTAAAAAAGGAGCGCTTTGTTGATGTCATCTATCTGATTATTAATATCTTCCGGCAGTTTGGCGCCGAGCATTTTAGCGAAAGATAATCCTGCCTGCGCCGCTATCACGTCGGAATGAGTGATGCGTGAAATGGCAGCCTCGCGGGCGCCAGATGCAAAGCCGTCAGTCCACCAGTCAGGCCATGCACCGCGGATAGTTTGAACCTTATCGGCATACTTGGTCTCAACCGACTTAAAAAACTCCGAAGCAACGGCAGTTCGCAGTTTAGGGTATTCATATTTCTCGTTCCAGCGGCGTACCATCTCACAACTGCGTGTGGAAGGGGGCGAGTTGTCGGTGTAATAGCCCGAATGTTGGGCGACTAACAAATCAAAAGGGTAGCCGGCTGCTTCCATCTTGTCGAGATAAGCTAATAAACGTGTCTCAAAGCCCTCAAAATCATCGGATTGTATTCCGAAAAAGTTGCCCTGCATATAATGTTCGGCGCGGTATGTCAGCAGTTTTTTCCCCGACGGCGATTCCCACCAAAAAACAGTCGGTTTGTCAAAAGCTATCAGCGCCCTGTGCCCGTGCGTGCCCATATTGACGTATTTCACGCCCAGATCGCCGTAGAACTCACTGAAACACCATCCTATGCCATTAACGTCGTTTTGCATCGCTACCTCAGACTTAAGGCCTGCCTCGCGAAACTGCTTTAACGGATAAAGTGAAGCTGCAAGTGTCTGTTCATCAGGCAGTTCGTCGAAATTGAGGTACATTGCCGCCAGCTCTATCCGTCCTTCTGCCACGCGCTTTTTCAGACGTGCAACCTGCTCAGCCGGACGGCATTTGAGCCACTCGCTGACAGCCCACGAAATCTCGCAAACCCAGCGAAACTGCGCCTCAGGCGGATAATTGTCGGTGGCGTCGCAGTAATCAAGTGCATAGTCTATATACCGCAGATGCTCGGCGAGAATCTCCGTCTGAGAGCGGGTATAACCGATGTCGGTATGCGAGTGCTGCACAAAATTCATCTCCCAATGACGCACCGGTGCTATTGATAAGTCCTTGCTTATCAATGTTTTACCGTCCTGCATGGTTACCTGTAACTGCTGCGGCGCACTGACTTCCGGCGTCGTAAGCGTGAAAACATTCTTGCCTGTCTGCAAACGCTGTTTAAATGTCTTATTATCAACAGTAAACTTGCAAACAGCGGGCTTGCCGGAAAACTCAATTTCGACTTCCAACTTGCGTGTCAGGCCGTTTTTGGTTTTATACAGCGCAGGCAGCGCACGGACGCTGAAATCCTGCTGTGGATATGCTTCCGCAAGCATTATGAACAACGAAACAACAATCAATAAACTTCTCTTCATAGCATTCTGTTTTAAAAATTTCCCGCAAATATACAACAAAAAACGAATTTTCCGTTTTTTAATAAAGAATATTTTGTTGATTGAAAATTTTTTATGATGCAATCCAAAGCAAATGAGCTACTTACGATAGCGCAAAGGATAAGGGCGCTTAATGAGACGGCACTCGTCTATTCGCACAACGACTATGAAATAGACCGCAGTAAGGAACTGATAGCCATCAGCGAACGCATTACGGCTATGGTTACCGGATTGAAAGAAGAGGAAATATCGGCTTGCTATAGTCCTGTAAAAGAGTACGTTACGCCCAAAGTAGATGTCAGGGCTGTTGTTTTTAACGATAAAGACGAGGTGCTTCTTGTCCGCGAGAAAGCCGACGGGCGGTGGTCGCTGCCGGGCGGATGGTCGGATGTGGGTTTTACGCCTAAGGAAGTGGTTTTGAAGGAAGTAAAGGAAGAGACGGGCTTCTCGGTGCGGATTGTCAAGCTGCTTGCCGTTTTCGACAAACGCTGTTGGAATCACCCCGCCAGCCCGTTTTATATCTACAAGATGTGTTTTCTGTGCGATATTGTTGGTGCAGGTGCGGATGACCTCACTTTCGATATCCTCGATCGGGGTTTCTTCCCGTTGAACAACCTGCCGGAACTGTCCCGCGACCGCACCTTGCCCGAACAAATCTTGCTTCTCGACGAATTACGACGCAATCCGCAAGCGGAAGTTTATTGCGACTGATTTGAAAATCACAAATTTTTGAACGCCGCAAGCCCATCCACGCCGCCGAAACCGGCGATATACTGCTTTATTTTAGCGATTTCCGCTTCGCCGTAGTTGATATAAACCTTGGCGGAGGGCAGGAACGAATCGTCTTTGTCGGCGTCCTGTAGCAGCAGGTAGCCCATAACGCAGTGTCCGGCGGCTTCAACCAGGCGGCGTGCCATAAAGTCAAGATATTCATTGTCTTTGACCTCTATGACGGCGGCTACCAAGCGTTCATACTCGTCGGTCATAGCCTGCAGGCGCGTTTTCAGCGGGGCGAGTTCGGGCTTGTACGTCAGCGTGTCGTATTCGCGTAATTGCTGCAGATAGAAACCGTTGGTAACGTAGCGGATGGCGGCGACGACCTGCAACTGCGTCGTACCTTCGTAGATATTGGTGATACGGGCGTCGCGGTAGAGGCGCTCGCACTTGTAGTCTTTCATATAGCCGCTGCCGCCGTGTATCTGTATGGCGTCGTAGGCGTTATAGTTGGCGTACTCGGTGCTGAGACCCTTGCCGAGCGGGGTGAAAGCGTCGGCGAGGCGGGCGTATTTCTTCTGTTCCTGTCGCTCTTCGGGCGTGAGTTTACGCTCGCGGGCAATGTCGTCGAGCGCCTTATAGACATCGACAAAGCGGGCTGTCTCGTAAAGGATTGCGCGTGTGGCGTCGGTACGGGCGCGAAGCATCGCAACCATCTCATATACAGCGGGAAACTCTATAATAGCCTTACCGAACTGTTTGCGCTCGCAGGCATATTTGTAGCCCTCGCGGTAGGCGGCTTCGCAGATACCTACTGCCTGAGCCATGATACCGAGCCGCGCGCCGTTCATCAGCGCCATGACGTATTTGATAAGCCCGAAACGGCGGTCGCCACACAGTTCGGCGCGGGCGTTGCGATAGACAAGTTCGCAGGTAGGCGCGCCCTTGATACCCAGTTTGTTCTCTATGCGTCGCACATCCACGCCGCCGTCGCGTTTGTCGTAGATAAACATTGACAGTCCGCGCGCGTCTTTGGTGCCTTCTTCCGAGCGGGCGAGGACGAGGTGAACGTCCGAATCGCCGTTAGTGATGAAGCGTTTGACGCCGTTGAGCCGCCAGCATTGCGACGCCTCGTCGTAGGTAGCCTTGAGCATCACCGCCTGCAGGTCGCTGCCTGCGTCCGGCTCGGTGAGGTCCATAGACATCGTTTCGCCCGCACAGATACGCGGTATGTAACGCTCGTGCTGTTCGGGCGTGCCAAACTCGTAGAGCGTCTCGGCGCAGTCCTGCAAGCCCCAGATGTTCTCGAAACTTGCGTCGGCGCGCGATACTACTTCGGCAGACATGATATAAGGTACGATAGGGAAGTTGAGACCGCCGTAGCGACGCGGCATCGACATACCCATCAAGCCGGCTTTGCGCACTGCGTCAATGTTTTGCTGCGTCAGCGGCGCATAAGTAACACGCCCGTTGGCGCAAACAGGTCCCGTGTGGTCAACCTCTTCGGCATTAGGCTCTACAATGTCGCCGCATATCTCGCCTACAATCTCAAGCGTGCGCTCGTAACTGTCCATAGCGTCGGCGTAATCCACCGGCGCGTAGTCGTACTCGTCGCGGTCGCGGTAGTCGCGCTCTTTCAGTTCCACAATGCGCTTCATCAAAGGGTGATGAAG
>JAISTJ010000154.1 GCA_031272655.1 Tannerella sp. | reverse complement strand
AACAAGAAAAAGATTTTGAACAACTTTTTCTCGATTTCTAAAATTATAATAGCTGATAATCAATCTGTTATAAAATATCAACCACTTTTTTTACAAAAAGTTTGGACAGGAGTGGTATTTCAACTCAATATAAAATTGACGCATGGGATTATAATGCTTCAACAGGCGTGTTTTCAAAGGAATACACAACTACTACAACCGATGGAAGCGGCGGTACAGGCTTGACGATGTTCGATTTTAATTCCGACAACATAGCCGAACTTGTTTATCGCGACGAAGACAGTCTTAGGATAATGCGGGCAAACTCGCTGACAGGTCATTTAGATAACTTAGCAACGTTTCCCGGAGGTTCGGGTACGATTTTTGAATACCCGATAGTAGTTGACGCTTATCAAACAGGAAGTGCGCGTATCGTTGTGATTAGCAGTAATGGCTCAGGCGGTTTCAAAACAAATTCTTCGTTACGCATTTATGCAAGCGCAGGCAATCCATGGGCAGCCGGTCGAAAGGTCTGGAACCAATACAGTTATAATCCTACTTTTGTCAACAATGACCTCACTATTCCTGCCAATCCGGTCAATCCTTCAATAATAATGCCAGGAGCAGACGGTCTTATTGGCACCGGTGACGATGTTCAACCATACAACAGTTTTCAGCAACAGGTTACAGTTCTTGACACGCTCGGAATACCGATATTTCTTCTTCCGGATGGCAGGCTTGACCGTGAACACAGCAGCCTGCATTTTGAGGGCGATTCGGCTTCATTGCGCGTTTGTATAACAAATCAGGGCGATGCGGCGCTCGGCAAACCGGCTTATGTGTCTCTGTATAAGGACTATGCCGTGCCCGACAGCCTTGTGCTGACCGACAGCGTTGACGTCTATATCTATCCCGGAGATACGGTGTGCCTGAACATTGCCGTGCCGCATGTGAGCGACCTGCTGCCGTTCACACGTTTTGTAGTCAGACTGAACGACCGTCAGGGCGCCCACCCGCATCAGCTCGAATGTGATGCAAGCGACAGCATCGTTTGGTATGTCAATCCCGAACTGCCGCTATTGATGCGGAAAGACGCTACGCTCAACAGCGTTCGGGACAACGGCGCTTATCCTAATCCGGTTGCTATAATGAACTTAGAGACAGCAACATACGACCTTACGATTTATAATACCAATCTCTCGACGTCGTCAACGCTTTATATTACCGACACTTTGCCGGCATATATGGATTATGTAACTGGCAGCTCTCCGACTGCAACAGTCGGTTCGACGTCCGGTACACCTTCTCGCACTGTATTGCAATGGACATACAACGGTATCTCGCAGAAATGGCTGAATATGAGTTATCAGGCAAGAACCCAATCCGGCGCCAACGCATCCCAGCCGCTGTATATCAACCGAGTAGCGGTCAAATCTCCGCTTATAGAGTTACCTTACGGCGCAGGCGTACCCGTTCCCGACAGCGTCCGTGTCATATCCGCCAACTCCACCTACCATCAGGGTGCGGGAGTATCATTAGTAACTTTCTCAGCAGCAGTAGGAGGCAGCATTTTCAACGCTGAACCTCAGGCGGTTGATTATCATACAACAGTCCGTTCATCGTCGCTGCTTGTTGCCCCTGACAGCGGCTATGTTTTTGCAGGCTGGTCTCATCCGGAATACATATCGCATCGGGGCGTTGAAATCCCCGCTGCTTCCGGAGTATTAGACCTCGATACATTGTTGATTTACGGCAACGTGGAACTGACGGCGGTGTTTGCTAAAGATGAAAACCTTAACAAGGTTCCAAACCTTGTTAAGGTTGACGACGACGCATCCGAAGAAGCTGTTGTATCCCAAATCTGGTCGTCCGGCGGCGAAATATTTGTTATTCCCGCTGAAAAGCCCTCAGTATTAAGAATTTATTCTGCAGAAGGTCTCTTAATCAGGCAGCAAACACTATTAACGACAAATCTATTCAAACACCGTTTGCCGAAAGGCATTTACGTCGTTACATTAAACGGCGGCGCCGGACAGAAAGTTGTTATAGAATAAGGACAAAACAGCGAGAAAAAAACAATAAATATTTTGTTGTAAAGAAAAAACAGTATCTTTGTAAGAAAAACTGTAATGAAAAATATCATTAATTATCTAATTATCAGCATGTTAGTGTGTAGCGTTGCGCGCGCTCAGAATTATGTATTGCCGAAGCCGCAGCAGGTTTTGTGGCAGGAACAGGAACAGATTATGTTTCTGCATTGGGGGCCTGCTACGTGGCAGGGACATGACCTTGATGACCGTTCTACGCCGTTATCGCGCATCAATCCTGTAAAACTTGACGTCAACCAGTGGATTGATGCGGCGGAGGCTTTCGACGCAAAAGAGATTATTTTTGTAGCCAAGCATACCGGCGGTTTTTGTTGGTGGCAGACGGAAACGACCGATTACAGCATAAAAAACACGCCATACAAAGGTGGCAAAGGCGATGTGCTCGACGATCTGGCTAAAGCGTGCTTCGCAAGAGGCATAAAATTAGGCATTTACATCTATCCGGGAGACGATACTTGGGGCGCATATATCGGCGGCGGCGGTAAGACAAAAGACCCAGCCAAGCAGGAAGGATACAACCAAGTGCTTCGCAAACAGTGGGAAGAGGTTACTTCGCGTTACGGCAAGCAACTTTTCGAAATATGGTTTGACGGCAGCGTCGTAGTGCCGCTTGAGGACATAATCCGCAAGTATTGCTATTCGCCGATAGTTTTTCAGGGGCCGTTTGCGAACATCCGCTGGGTAGGCAACGAGCGTGGCATCTGCCCTTATCCTAACTGGTACACGGTGAAGTCGGAAGATGCGCTTACCGGTGTTGCGACAGCCGACAACAACGACCCTGACGGCGATGTCTGGATGCCTGTGGAGGTGAACACTGTGCCGCGTTATCACTTTTGGTTTTGGTCGCCAACGAACCATACAAGCCTGCGCAGCCTTGACGAGATGATGGAGATTTATTACCAGTCGGTAGGCAGGGGCGGACTGTTCCTGCTCAATGCAGCGCCCGACACGACAGGATTGATACCCGAAATTGACATGGAACTGTACAGGAAGTTTGGACAGGAGATAAAGAAACGTTTCGGGAAAAGCATCGCCGAGACATCCGGAAAAGGCGAGCAAGTGGAACTGAAATTAGACAAACCGGCGCTTATAGATCATGTTATTATTCAGGAAGATATAAGCGCCGGACAGCGGGTGAGGCGTTATTTTATTGATGGCCTGCAAGATGGCGTATGGAACACCTTAGCGGCAGGATTTTCTGTCGGTCAGAAACGGATAGAGCGTTTTAAGGCTGTCAGCGTCGAAGCTGTCCGCCTGCGTGTTGTCGAATCCTCTTATCCGCCTGTAATCAAGCGATTAGCTGTTTTTTATACCGGTTTGAAGGACGAAAAACTGCTTTCAAGAGGCGAGAAAACGGAACGTCAGGCAGGCCGGTTGACGATTGGCGAGGACGGAACTTTTGAGTACGACCTGTCGCCGTTCATCCCTTTTGCCGAGCAATATACGGTTAGCGTCAGGGACGGGCAGTGGACGCTTAAAATAGGCAAGGCGTCGCTGTGGTTGCAGGGAGTGGAGACTCCGGGCTTCGCAACGGTGCAGTCCGACGGTACGGTGCGCATCAATATCACCGCCGCACCCGACATGAAGAAGGGAAGCATCATCCTGAAAGGCGCTTTGGAAAAGGCTGCTACGCAACAATGCGGAATTTTCATCCGATAAAATTAATATATAATGAAAAAAGTACTTTTTTACATTTTGATGATTACCGGTCTGTTATCATGCGGGCAAAAGGTTGAAATCATTGACCTGTCGGGCGACTGGTTGTTTGCGTTAGATCCTGATGATAAGGGAGTTGCGGAACAATGGTACAACAAAACCCTGAAAGACAGCATAAAATTGCCCGGCTCGCTTCAGGAACAGGGTTTCGGTTTCGATGTTGATACGGCGACGCAGTGGACGGGGCAAATAGTTGATAATTCGTATTTTACGGCGCCCCAATACGAACCGTACAGGCAAAAAGGTAACATCAAAATCCCTTTCTGGCTGCAGCCTGACAAGCATTATGTCGGTGTGGCGTGGTATCAGCGCGAGATAAAAATTCCCGACTCGTGGAAGGGTAGATTTATAGAGCTTGAGCTTGAACGAACTCACTGGGAGACAACACTTTACGCTAATGATAAAGAAGTGCGCCACAGCGATGCCCTGCAAACGCCGTCCCGCTTTAAGATAGAAGAGACGGGCTTAGTGAAACTGACGTTGCGGGTTGATAACCGTGTGAACATCCCCGTCGGCATCAATGCGCACAGCGTTTCCGACCATACGCAGTCGAACTGGAACGGCATAACTGGACAAATCCGGCTTGCGTCTCGACCTGCGTATCATATTGATGATGTGAGGGTTTACCCCGATATCAAAGCTAAAAAAGCGCGTATCGAAATTGACCTTGAAGGGCAAAAACCGGAAAAAGGGAAAACGGAAATAACGCTTAAGGCCGTCAGCTTCAATGCCGATACGACTTTATATGTACAGCCCATAACGATAGAAGTATCTGATAATAAGATAATTACTGATTTAGATATGGGCGAAGACGTTTTGCTATGGTCAGAATTTCATCCTAACCTGTACAAGTTGACGGTGGAATTAAAATCGGCTGACGGCGCTGAAACTAAGGAAGTTACTTTTGGCATGCGTGAGTTCAAAGCCGACGGGACGCGCTTCACGAACAACGGCGATTCCGTATTCCTCCGGGGCACGCTTGAATGTTGCATTTTCCCGCTTACAGGCTATCCGCCGACGGATACCGCTTACTGGGGCAAGATATACCGTCGTTGCAAGGAGTTCGGGCTTAATCATGTGAGGTTTCATTCATGGTGTCCGCCCGAAGCGGCGTTTGAAACGGCTGACCGTGAGGGTGTTTACCTTCACGTAGAATGTGGCGCGTGGGCTACCGTTGGCGACGGCTTGACGGTGGACAAATGGTTATACGCTGAAAGTGAGCGTATTATGAAAGAATACGGCAATCACCCTTCATTTTGTATCTTTCTTTACGGCAATGAGCCGGGCGGCAGGAACCAGACGCGCTTTTTGAGCCGTTTTGTGGAGTACTGGAAGGGCAAAGACTCCCGCCGCGTCTATACCGGCGGCGCAGGCTGGCCGTTTTTGTCGGAGTCGGATTTCTTCAGTTCGCCGGCGCCACGTATTCAGGCGTGGGGTGGGGGACTTAAGTCTATCATTAACAGTAAGATACCAAGCTCAAACTACGACTGGCGCGATATAATCGGCGGCACGCTGATGCCGACCGTCAGCCATGAGATAGGGCAGTGGTGCGTTTATCCTAATTTCAACGAAATACCTAAATATCAGGGAGTTCTCAAAGCTAAAAACTTTGAAATCTTTAAAGAGACGCTTGAAAAGAACCATCTCGGCGATATGGCAGAAAAGTTCCTTTACGCATCCGGCAAGCTGCAAACGCTTTGTTATAAGGCTGATATAGAGGCGGCTCTGCGTACTCCGGGCTTTGCTGGTTTCCAACTACTTGATTTGCACGACTTTCCCGGACAGGGCACTGCATTAGTCGGCGTTCTCGACCCGTTTTGGGATCCGAAAGGATATGTTACCGGAGAGGAATACAGCCAATTTTGCAATTCGACAGTCCCGCTCGCACGTATGGAAAAATTCGTTTACTCTAATAATGAGACATTTCGCGCAAGCGTCGAGATCTCGCATTTCGGCGAAAAACCCATCAAGAAAGCCTCTGTTTATTGGCGGATCGAGGATTTTATCCCGAACAGTATTGTTGGCGTCAGCACCGTTCCTGATCAGGAAATGTTTGAAATTCCGATAGGTGGCGGCTTTAAGACGTATGATGTTGAGGCGACGCTTCCGGGGGTGCCGATGCCGTCGCAATTGATTTTTGAGGTGCTTGTTACCGATAAGGAGACAGGCAAGACATATAAAAATGGGTGGAATTTCTGGGTCTTTCCGGCAGAGGATGAAATGGAGTATGAAAAACCGTATTTCACTACTAATCTGAGAGATGCGCTATCCAAAGCCGAAGCCGGTGCAAATGTGCTGTTTTGCGTACCGAAAGAATCGCTGACGCCGGAAACAGGCGCCGATATAGCAGTCGGATTCTCGTCAATCTTCTGGAATACAGCGTGGACGCGCGGTCAGGCGCCTCATACCTTAGGTATTTACTGCGATCCGGAGCATCCTGCTTTGAGGCATTTTCCGAATAAAGGCTACAGCGATTACCAGTGGTGGGAGCTGGTTACGGGCTGTGCGCCGCTGTTGATGGACAATCTGCCGCCTTCGCTCAAACCGATTGTTTACATTATAGATGACTGGTTTACTAACCGCCGGCTTGGACTGCTGTACGAAGCAAAAGTCGGAAAAGGTAAGTTAATGGTCTGTGGAGCAGATATTTATCATGACTTGGATTCCCGCCCCGCTGCCCGCCAGTTCCGCCGCAGCATAGAGAGGTATATGTCTTCCGATAATTTCAAACCTTCGGAGGAATTGCCGGGGTTGTAGTAGCCGGATTAATCCGGATTGCTTCACTGCGTTCGCAATGACGGAAACGGAACGTTCGCAATGACGGAAACGGAGCAATCCAGAATCTGATAGGGTATAGATGAGGATATAGAAAAAACCTTAACAAGGTTCTAAACCTTGTTAAGGTTTGCTTAAGTCATAGCAAAAAGGCGTTAATCATTTAGTCACTAATTCCGTCTTGAAAGAGCGGACGATTACCGGACCTGCTAAACCTGACGGGCGTAGCGGTGAATCTTTTGTGAACTTTTTGATGTTTGTGCGGGTGAAACGTTTTTCCGGCGGGAGAAACT
>JAISTJ010000140.1 GCA_031272655.1 Tannerella sp. | reverse complement strand
TCGGCGCGGGTGCTCGACCATTCGCCCGACAGCAGTATCGGTACCGCCACCCAAGCCTTGTATGCCGGACGTCCTTTGCCGGAAGTAAGACGCTCAAGCAGGTTAACCACGCCGCGACGATGCGACTCGCGGCTGTCGTCGTGCGGGGCTTTGCGGAATGTGGTGATAATGTCGGAATAAAGAGCTACTCGCCAGGACACATTGCCGTGAAGGTCCATCGTTGTGCTGACAAGGACGTCGTTTCCAATGACGCCACGCACTTTCTCCATAAAAATACCTTCGGGGTCGTCAACGCCTTCGACGCTGCATGCGCCGTGGTTATAGAACCAGAAAGCATCGTATGGCTTGTTTTTCTCAATGATTTCAAGGGCGCTGTTTACGAAAGCTTCGTAAGATTCGCGGGTGACGGGACCGCGACCATTGCCGCGACCCATCAAAGACGGAAACCATTCGGCAGCCTGCCCCATAACGGAATCCGGACTGATATAATCGGGCAAAGAGAGCGGCCGCCCGGTCAACTCCTGACGATTGGGCATAAAAACACTGTTTTCGATCTGAATACCCGCGATTCCGATACGATAACGTTTCTCTTGCGCTATAACATGACTGCAAAATGATGCTGCAAACACGCAAATGCTTAGAAATGAAATAAATCTCTTCATACTATTAATTTGTTAATTGCTACAAAAATACAAAATATATTTAAAAAAAACGCTTTTTCTCGGGAAAAATTCATTTAATCCCCACTTTTGGCGTTTCAGGTCTATTTTAAGGCGTTTAAGGGGATAAACGGAACAAAAAGTGTATTTTTATTTATATTTTTGTCCTGTTTAATCATAAAAAATTTAGAAAGTGATGAAAAAGATTGTTATTTTGTTAATTGCTGTGGCTCTTGGGGTTGATGTTTCGGCTCAGGGTGGCTTTGGCGGAGGCGGAGGCTTCGGGGGCGGCGGTGGAGGCGGCTTTGGTGGCGGAGGCGGTGGCGGCTTCGGCGGCGGGGGTCGTCGTGGAGGGCCTCCCGGCGGTGCAAGAGGGGACTTTAACCAAAGGGACATGGAGGAAACGTTTGTAGTTGAGCGCTTTCCGGAAATTCCGGCCATGAGCGAAGCTCAGAAGAAGGATGTCGAAAAAATTCTTACAGATGAGCACAAAGCTGTTCGGACGCTGCAACGGCAAAAACGGGCGCTGTTCAAAAAGGATAAGGATCAGGCGTCTCGCGGCAATGACATGAGCCTCTTCCTTAACCCCGAAATGTCGCCGCCCGACTTGGATGCAAATCCAGATGCAAACCCTGAAGAAAACGCAGATGCCGGCCTTACCCCGAAGCAATTGGAGAAAGCCCGTCAAAAGGCAGCTAAGATTGATGCGAAGATTCAGAAACGGATTGAGAAGTCAAACAAGAAAATCGAAAAGAAACTGACGCCTGAACAGTATCAGACATTCCTGAATAAGAGAGGCGAGTTTCGATTTGCTTTGAAGCGTCCGTCTATGATGCAGCCTCCACAGGAAGGCAGGGAACCCAGAGAACGTTCCGGAAGCATTGGCCCGCCGGTAAACTAAGCAAAACGGCAACTGAAATACAGCGTTGATAAAATAGCTCGCCCATCATGCCGGATGGACGATGCTATCGTTTTGGTATTGCCCTTATTATCAAAAACTTGACACCAAGCGTTCAAAAATATTTGGAAAAAACGGCAAAAAAACGCTTTTTCTCGGGAAAAAATATTATCTTTGCACGTTTTTAAATGTTTTTAGGAAAATATGGAGAAGATAAAGAAGATTACAAAGGCTTTAGTATCAGTCTATTACAAAGAGGGATTAGACGACATTCTTAAGGCGTTGCATGCCGACGGAGTGGAGTTGGTCTCTACCGGCGGTACGCAAAAGTTTATCGAAGCGCTGGGGCTGCCCTGCGAGGCGGTTGAGACGCTGACGGGATACCCCTCGATACTCGGCGGCAGGGTTAAAACGCTTCATCCAAAGGTGTTTGGCGGCATACTTGCCCGCCGCGACAATGAAGGCGACGCCGCACAGACGGCACAGTACGATATTCCGGCGATAGACCTTGTCATCGTTGATTTATACCCGTTTACGGAAACGGTCGCTTCGGGAGCGGCAGACGATGAGATAATAGAGAAGATAGACATCGGCGGCATATCGCTGATACGGGCGGCGGCGAAGAACTACAACGACGTGGTGATAGTGGCTTCGATGAAACAGTATGCGCCGCTGCTGAAGATATTGCAGGAGAAAGGCGCTCGTACTACGTTGGACGAGCGGCGGTGGTTTGCTAAGGAGGCATTCGCCGTCTCGTCGGGCTACGACACGGCTATCTTCAACTGGTTCGACGGCGAGGCAGGCTCGGCGTTCCGCGCGGCAGCCGACGGCGTCAATACGATGCGCTACGGCGAGAACCCGCATCAGAAGGGCGTGTTCTACGGCGACTTGGAAGCGCTGTTCGACAAACTGCACGGCAAAGAGATTTCCTACAACAACCTGCTCGACGTGGATTCGGCGCTGACGCTGATAGACGAGTTCGCCGAAGAATACACCTTCGCAGTCATCAAGCACAACAACGCCTGCGGCATAGCGACGCGCCCGACGGTGAAAGAGGCTTGGGAAGCGGCTCTCGCGGGAGACCCCGTTTCCGCTTTCGGAGGCATTCTCGTTACTAACGGCACTATCGACGGCGCTGCGGCGGAAGAGATTCACAAGATTTTCTTCGAAATAATCATCGCGCCCGACTATACGCCCGAAGCGCTCGAAATACTGAAACAGAAAAAGAACCGTATCATACTGAGGCGCAAAGAGGAGGCTAAGGCGGTGATTACGACGCAGTTCCGCTCGCTGCTCAACGGCGTACTGAAACAGGAACGCGACCTGAGCATACAGCAAGCCGCCGACCTTGAGAGTATTACCGACAAGAAGCCAACCGAGCGCGAGGTGGAAGACCTGCTGTTTGCCAACCGTTTGGTGAAGCACAGCAAGTCGAACTCTATCACGCTGGTCAAGAACCGCCAGTTGTGCGCCAGCGGCGTGGGTCAGACCTCGCGCGTGGACGCCCTAAAGCAGGCAATAGAAAAAGCGCGCTCTTTCGGGTTCGACCTGCAGGGCGCTGTCATGGCTTCGGACGCTTTCTTCCCGTTCCCCGACTGCGTAGAGATAGCCGACAAGGCAGGTATCACGGCGGTAGTACAGCCCGGAGGCTCCATAAACGACCAACTGTCAATAGATTATTGCAACCAACACGGCGTAGCGATGGTTCGCACCGGCGTCAGGCATTTTAAACACTGATTAACAAATAAAAAATAAAAAATAAAAAATAAAACTCATAAACTTCAAACATCATATATGGGATTTTTTTCATTCACAAGAGACATAGCGATAGACCTTGGCACAGCCAACACTATCATCATTTGCGACGACAAGATAGTTGTTGACGCCCCTTCTGTTGTAGCGATGGATATACGTACCGAGAAAGTACTTGCCGTAGGCGAAAAAGCGCAACTCATGTACGAGAAGTCGCCCGACACCATTAAAAGCATTCGACCGCTTGCCGATGGCGTCATCTCCGACTTCAAAGCTGCTGAAGAAATGATTCGCGGCATGATAAAGCTGATAAACATCAAAAACAGCTGGTTTTCACCCCCTTTAAGGATAGTGATTTGTGTTCCGTCGGGCGCTACCGAAGTTGAACGTCGTGCGGTAAGAGATTCTTCCGAAAGAGCGGGAGGTCGTGAAGTCTATCTCATAGACGAGCCTATGGCTGCCGCCGTAGGTATAGGCGTTGACGTTGAAGCCCCTGAAGGGCAGATGATTGTGGACATAGGCGGTGGCACAACCGAAGTAGCAGTCATCTCGCTTGGAGGAATAGTTACGAAGACCTCTATCCGTACTGCAGGCGACGTTTTCACTCACGACATCATTGATTACATGCGACGACAGCACAACGTTCATGTGGGCGAGCGCACCGCCGAACAGATAAAGATAAACGCAGGCTCGGTCATTACGGAACTTGACAATCCGCCTCAAGATATGAAAGTTTATGGCAAAAACGTCATTACTTCGTTACCTCAAATTGTTGACATCTCATACAAGGAAATTGCTCACTGCTTAGACAAATCCATCGCAAAAGTTGAAGAAACAGTGCATAGAACGCTTGAAAACACACCGCCCGAACTTTATACCGACATTATCCGCAACGGCATCAACCTTACAGGCGGTGGCGCACTCATGCGCGGACTTGATAAACGCCTGACCGACAAGATGGAAATAAAATTTAATGTAGCAGAAGACCCGCTAAGAGCCGTTGCTCGCGGCACAGGAGTGGCGCTCAAAAACCTCAACCGCTTCCAGTTCCTCTACAAAGTCTGACAATATATGCGCAAACTGATAGAGTTCCTTGTTGCCAAAAGACATTGGCTATTATTTCTTTTCTGTGAAATAATATCTTTTGTCCTTATCTATCACAATAACGCCTACCAACACGGTATCATCCTCAGCGCCGCAAATTCCATTACAGGGAGCATTACATCGCTCTCCAACAGCATAGTTTCATACTTCGACCTTCAAAAAGCCAACCTTAACCTTATCGAACGCAACGCACGGCTCGAAATGGAGGTCGCCGCCCTGCAAGAACAGTTGGAAGAAATAAAAATAGCCAACATACCTTTCGGCAAGGTATTCCTGAAAGACAGCATCTTGCCCGACAGCCTGTTGAAATACGACTATATCACAGCTAACGTGGTCAATAACAGCACTATCTATATGACCAACTATATTACTGTTAATAAAGGATATAAAGATGGAATACGCCCCGATATGGGAGTTGTCTCGCCAGATGGCGTTGTTGGTATAGTTAAAACGGTGAACAAAAATTATTCGGTCGTTATTTCTTTACTGAACGTCAAACTTAAAATGAGTTGTAAGGTGAAGAACACCAACTATTTCGGCTCATTATCATGGAAAGGCGGCAATGTGCAATATGCTTACCTTGAGGAACTTCCTACACACTCTGTTTTTCAAATCGGCGACACCATCGTTACAAGCGGTTACTCTGCTGTCTTTCCGCCCGGAATCATGGTCGGCGTATTAGAATCGTATGATAAACAGCATGATGATAATTTTTTCTCGCTTAAAGTCAAATTAGCTACTGATTTTCAGTCGCTTACATCGCTTTGCATAATAGGAAACAAGAACCAAAACGAACAATTAACGACAGAAAAGGAGGCGAAGAAAAATGATTAGACAAACTATCCGTATAATAGTATATTTTATCTCATTTACGCTTCTTCAGGCGCTTGTGCTTAATAATATGCACCTTTTCGGACTGATGACGCCCTTCGTCTATATATACGTCATCCTCAAACTGCCTTTCGACATGAACCGCTCGCTCGTCATCCTGCTGTCTTTTCTGCTTGGTTTACTGATAGATATCTTCACTAACACATTCGGAATACATGCCGCCGCCACAACTTTTATGGGATTCGTCAGAACGCCGGTCATCAACCTGCTGACCGACGTCCGCGAGCTGCCCAAAGGCGGAATACCCTCATATAACCTATCCGGTACATTTACTTTCATGCGCTATGTGCTGATTCTCGCCTCCGTTCATCACATCTTTCTGTTCGTTACGGAATCATTCGGCTTCTATCAACCATGGCTACTGTTTTCACGCCTGATTACCAGCCTTTTACTTTCTCTCGTCCTGATTTTTATAATTGAAGCGTTTAATATTGGAAAGTTCAAAAATGGATAGCATTAAATGGAAATACACATATCGCAATCGGCAATATATTATCGGCGGGGCAGTTATAATAACGCTTCTCATCTTTGTTGCCCGACTGTTCTTCCTGCAAATAATCAGTGACGATTATAAAAAATGGGCTGACAGTAATGCTTTTCAGCGACGGACGCTCTATCCCTCGCGGGGGGTAATCTATGACCGCAACGGTAAACTGCTCGTTTATAACCAGCCATCCTACGACATAATGGTTGTAATGAACGAGATGCAACCATTTGATACTCTTGATTTTTGCCAAACCATTGGCATCACAACAGACAATTTTAAAACCCGCATTGCTAACATCCGCGACCGCAAACTCAATCCGGGTTATTCTAAATATGTACCGCAAGTATTTATGAATCAGCTCTCTGCCGACGTTTATGGCGTTCTTCAGGAAAAACTGTTTCGCATACCCGGCTTTTATATCCGAAACCGCGCTATTCGCGAATACGGCTGTACAATAGGCGCCAACCTGCTCGGAAACATCGGGGAGGTGAGTAAAAAAGACATAGAAGGCGACGACTATTTTGTGCCGGGCGACTATTCCGGCAGATCGGGCGTGGAACGCTTCTATGAGAAAACCCTGCGCGGCGAAAAAGGCGTCGAAATATTGCTTAGGGACGCTCACGGACGTATCAAAGGTAAATACGATGATGGACGCGAAGATAAAGCGCCGGTCTCGGGGAAAAACATCACGCTATCGGTAGATTTTGATTTACAGACTTTTGGAGAAAAAATCATGGGCGAAAAACACGGCGCAATCGTCATGATAGAACCCTCTACCGGCGAAGTGCTATGCCTCGTAACTTCTCCTTCCTACGACCCGAACATGCTCAACGGTCGCCAAAAAATGCAGGACAACTACCCTACCCTCAACCGCGACCCTAACAGACCGCTCTTAGACCGCTCAATTATGGGCACCTATTCTCCGGGCTCTACTTTCAAACCGGCTATGGGACTTATTTATCTGCAGGAAGGCGTCATCACAAAAGAGAAAACATACACTTGCGCAGGCGGTTATACATATCTTGACGGACATCCTCATTGCCACTCGCATTTCTCGCCTATATCCCTCGTCCCTGCTCTTGCTACTTCTTGTAACTCGTTCTTCTGCTGGGGATTACATGAGATGATAGACTTCCGTTCACGCTACAAAACCGTACAGGAAGGTTTTGAAGTTTGGAAAAACTACATAGTATCAATGGGTTACGGCTATCCGCTTGGGATAGACCTGCCAGGTGAAATTCGCGGCTTCATACCGAACAGCAAATACTACGACAAAGTTTACAATAACCGCTGGAACTCAAGCAGTATAATCGGCATCGCAATAGGTCAGCATGAAATCAACGCCACTCCGCTGCAGATATGTAACCTCGCCGCAACTATCGCAAACAGAGGCTACTACATCACCCCGCATGTGGTTCAATCTGTTCAGGATGAAAACCTTGCCGAACAATATACAACACGCAAATCAACAGGTATCAACCGCGAATACTACGAATATGTGGCCGAAGGAATGCGCGGCGCCGTAACAGGCGGTACCTGTAAAGCCCTCTATATGCATGATATCGAAGTATGCGGCAAGACCGGCACCGTACAGAATCCGCACGGACGCGACCACTCCGCCTGTATAGCCTTCGCCCCCTATAACAACCCGAAAATTGCCATCGCAGTCTATGTTGAAAACGGCGGCTGGGGCGCCACAGTATCTATACCCATCGCACGCCTGATGCTCGAAAAATACTTCTATGGCGAAATACCCTACTACGACCGCCACCTCGAAACCCTCATGACAGCATGGAGTACAGCGCCCAACTCCCCCTACTACAAAAAAACAGAAACCGGAGACTGAAACGATATGAAGGATTTTGCAGCTATTGATTTTGAGACTGCTAACGCCGAACAGTCAAGTATTTGTAGCATCGGAGTGGTGATAGTGCGCAACGGGATGATTACCAATAAGTTCTATCGCCTTGTGCGCCCCGAACCCGACTATTATATATGGTGTACGACACGTGTACACGGTCTGACGGCCGCAGATACCGACGGCGCAGATATTTTTCCCGTCGTGTGGAACGAAGTCGCCCCGCTTATAGCCGACTTGCCGCTTGTGGCGCACAACAGTTCGTTCGACGAGGGATGTCTCCGCGCCGCACACCGCACATATCAAATGGATTATCCTGATTATCAGTTCCATTGCACATGCCGAGCTTCGCGCCGCACTTTCGGCAAAACACTTCCCAACCATCAACTCCACACCGTAGCAGCCCATTGCGGCTTCCAACTTGACCATCACCACAACGCCCTCGCCGACGCCGAAGCCTGTGCCGCTATCGCACTGACGGTTTTGTGAACTTTTATTTGGAAATAGAAAAACAATTCGTACCTTTGCGCACTTGTAAAACGGCTTATGGACTATCAACGCAACGCTAACAACATCTCGAAATCTATTGATTGGCTTACGGTTATACTGTATGTCGTAATGCTTGCGCTCGGATGGGTGAGTATCTATGCCGCGAGTTATGATCCTGACAGTCAGTCGCTTATGGCGCTGTCTTCGCGTCCCGTGAAGCATCTGATATGGATTGGCTCTTCAACGATACTTATCTTCCTGATACTGATGTTCGACAAGAACATTTTCGAGACATTTGCATATTTTGTCTATGGCGCTGTTATCCTGTTACTTATAGCAACTATTTTTATCGCTCCCGAAGTGAAAGGCTCTCATTCGTGGCTCAGGATAACGTCCGACATTCAGTTCCAGCCGGCCGAGTTTGCCAAATTCGCCACAGCCTTGGCGCTTGCAAAGTTTATGAATGCGTACAACTTTAATCTGCTGATTGTCAGGAATTTTCTTGCGGCTATACTGATTATCATGCTGCCGATGCTTTGTATTGTATTGCAAAGGGAAACGGGTTCGGCGCTCGTTTTTCTCGTGTTTGCATTTGTTTTTTTCCGCGAGGGGATGTCGGGGTATGTACTCCTGACGAGCCTTTGCGCGTTGCTGTATTTTATTATAGACCTTAAGTATGAGGATGTTATGTGGAATAATACGCCTGCCGACGAACTGATAATATCAGGGATAATCATTGCCATTATTTGCATAATACTGCGTTTTACGTTTAAAGAGCGCACTTTGTCATTGTGGTTTTTGGGTATTACTGTTGTTACGGCAGTTGTAACGTATATTTTTTCGCAGAATTACGTTTTCAATATGACGTATGTTTCCGTATCGTTAGTTGCTTTTTTTGCTATTTACCTGATACTCAACTCTGTTTTTAAGTTAGTTCGCCGATATGCTTTGCTGGGGCTTTTTGCGCTTGTTTCGTTGGGGTTTATGTTCAGTGTTGATTATTTTTTCAGCAATGTGCTTGAGCCGCATCAACAGCAGCGGATAAGGGTGTCGCTCGGTCTGGAAGACGACCCTTCGGGTGCGGGTTACAACGTCAACCAGTCGCTTATAGCGATAGGGTCGGGCGGTTTTGACGGCAAAGGTTTCCTTAACGGCACGCAGACCAAACTTAAATACGTACCCGAACAGGATACCGATTTCATTTTTTGCACTATCGGTGAGGAGTTTGGCTTTGTCGGCTCGTTCATTGTGCTGTTGCTCTACGGCGTTTTTATACTGCGCCTGATAGCCCTTGCCGAGCGGCAGGATTACACTTTCGGGCGCGTTTACGGATATTGCGTGGCGTTGATTTTCTTTTTTCATGCCGCCGTCAATGTCGGGATGGTCTGCGGCATAACCCCTGTGATAGG
>JAISTJ010000135.1 GCA_031272655.1 Tannerella sp. | reverse complement strand
GATTTTGTGTCAGGCGTGCAAGGATAGGGAGACGGCGGAGATAGTAACGCCTAACGCAGTGCAGTTGGCATGGGCGGAGGCTGAAGTTGGAGTGCTGATACATTATGATATGCAGGTGTTTAAGCCTGATTATCAGTGGCGTGCATGGGGAACGCATCCGCCGGCGGAGATTTTTAATCCTACGGAGTTGAACACCGACCAGTGGATTGAGGCGGCGCAGAAAATAGGCGCCAAGTATGCCGTTTTAGTTGCGAAACATTGTTGCGGTTTCAGCCTCTGGCCTACGGCGGCGCACGAGTACAGCATCAAGAACTCGCCTTGGAAAGACGGCAAGGGCGATATCGTCGGCGATTTCATCGCCTCGTGCCGCAAGTATGGCGTCAAACCCGGCATCTACGCCAGTACAACGGCTAACGGCTATTGTTGGGTGGACAATCCGGGAGTAGTGCAGCCGGGTGCACCGGTTACGCAGGAAGAATATAATCGCATTGTGGAACAGCAACTTACGGAATTATGGTCGAACTACGGCGAACTGTTTGAGATATGGTTTGACGGCGGTGTTTTAGCCCGCGAAAAAGGCGGCGCCAACGTTCTTGAGTTGGTGCAGAAACTGCAGCCTAACGCCATAGCCTTTCAGGGGCCTTACGGGCATCCCAATCTTATTCGCTGGGTAGGCAACGAGGAGGGCGCCGCGCCTTATCCATGCTGGGCGACCGCCGATTCCACCACTAATGCTGACGGTACGGTAGTCATTAACGGATTGAACGGCGACCCGTTTGCTCCGTACTGGTGTCCGGGCGAATCCGATTTTACTATGCGATGGAACAATGCTGGTGGAGGAGGTTGGATGTGGTATCAGGGCGAAGATGATAAGATATTCACTATTAGCGAGTTGATGAAAAAATACGAGACGAGCGTAGGGCGCAATACCAACATGTTGCTCGGTATCGTCGTTGATGACCGCGGCTTGGTGCCGGACGCCGACGTAAAGGTTCTTGAGCAGTGGGGAGAGGAGATACGCCGGCTGTATGGCTCGCCTTTGCGCACTGCAAGCGGCGCCGGATCGGAAATACTAATTCGCCTCGACAAGCCTACAACCATTGATCGCCTTGTTATTCAGGAAGATATATCGAAAGGCGAGCGTGTTTTGGCGTACAAGGTGAGCGGCAAAAAGGACGGTGCTTGGACGGAACTGTCGTCCGGCACGAATATCGGGCATAAGCACATTGACCGTTTCGCACCGGTTGCTGTTAGCGAAATCAAACTCGAAGTTACGGACGCTAAAGCCGAGCCGCAAATCGCTAATTTCGCTGTTTTTGAGGCGTTAAAATAGGTTGCTGTTTCGGTCGTTTTGCTCAATATCCCGAATACGAATAAATCTTTGTCTTAAAAATTAGATTTATTTTTAAAAAAATGCTTAACTTTGTGGCTGAAATTAGAAAGAATAATTTATGCGACAAGGTAAGTCAAATATTAACATTTCGGTCGCCGCAGGAGGAAATTTTCTGCGGTTAGGAAATATTAATATAAATTATTTTGTTTTCTCGAAAATTATTTTAGAGAGAGAGAGAGAGATGCAACCCTTATGCCTCTTTTTATGTATAATGGTGAATATCAGGTATATACGCGAATCATGAAGGAGGTTGAGCCATGAAGACGGACGAGAGGATACTGAACGGGTTAAGGCGCGGTGAAGAAAAGGCTTTCAGATTGATTTATAAGGATTTCGGAGGCAGGGTTTACAGGTTTTTCCTGTCGGCCCTTCATGATGTTTGCACTGCCGAAGACCTTACGCAGGATGTCTTTATGAAACTTTGGGAACGACACAAAGATATTGACCCCGAAGACAATTTTGAAGCATACGTTTTTACGATAGCCCGTCATTTGCTTTATAAAGAGACAGATAAACAGTTGCGTGCGGCGGCGTACAGCGAATATATACAGGCAAATGCGGAAACCGCCGACAGCTCTGCCGAACAGCAGATTGAAGCCGAATCGCTCATGGCGCACATCAACGACATCATAGAGCAGTTGCCGCCGGTATGCAGGACAGTCTTTCGCCTCAGCCGCGTTCATCACCTTACATACAACCAGATCGCCGAACGCCTTAAAATATCTCCGAAAACAGTCGAAACGCACATCCACAGGGCGTTGCAGCACATCAAAAGTTCGCGAGAACTTAAATAAAGTTAAAAATACAAACCCTTGTAAGGGATAACCCCAAAAAACAGATAAACATATAAAATGGCAAAAATGGAAATTGAAACCAAAAAACAGGAAAAGGCAGCGATAGACGCCTACTACAGCGCATTGTGGGACGATGCGTCGAGCGGCGCTTTTCCCCAAGCAACGGAAGACCGGATATGGAATGCTGTAAGAAGCAGCATCAAAGGCAGGAAGCACAATATCTTCCCATATACCGTGTTACTCTACGCCGCAGCGGTTGTAGCGGGCGTAATCATCACTGTATGTGCTAATTACATATTATCAAAACAACAACCGACTGAAACTAAGGAATTTATCGTATCAACCGATAACGGAGAACACTCCGACATGACATTGCCGGATGGCACAAAAGTATCCCTTAATTCACACTCAACGCTTTCATTTACAGCTGATTACGGCAAGAAAGAGCGCAATGTGACGCTTCACGGCGAGGCGTTTTTCGATGTTGCCAAAGATGAAAACAGCCGGTTTATCGTTTCGGCGGGCGAGATGACTTTGGAAGCGATCGGCACGGAGTTCAACGTCAAGGCTTATGATGATGATAAAGAGATAGTTACGACGCTGTTGGAAGGAAAAATAAAGGCGAAAATAGGCAACTCCGAAGTGATGCTGTTGCCGGAGCAATTTATCGCTTTCAACCGCGAGACCCGCAAGTGCATACACGACAGGAGTGAAAATGCCGAGTATTCTGTGATGTGGAGGAGCGGCGAGTTTGCCGTGAAAAGCAAGACAATGGGCGAAATCGGCGCCATCCTCAACCGCATGTACAACATCGAAGTGCGCTTCGAGTCGGAAAAAGTTCGTAATCACACCTTTACGGGAGTTATCCGAAATAACAGCCTAAAAAACATTTTTGAGATTATAAATCTCACAGAGCCAATTGATTATCAATTCAGGGGCGACACCGTCATACTGAAAGAAAAAAAGAGAGTGAAATCTATAATTATGTCTAACCAAAGTATAAAAAAATGAACAGAATCAAGTTATTAATTTTCAGAATCTTAGTTTGCAGCGCCTTGCTGGTTATATCAGGCGTCGCGTCTGCAAAAGAGCAGATTTCGCTGAGTATCAAACACAAAACTCTAAGGGAAGCTATTCGGGAGATTGAAAAAACTACCGACTACCGCTTCTTCTACAGCGACAATTTGCAGGGTCTCAACGCCAAAGTCAGCGTTAACGTTGAGAAAGAAGACATCGAGGCGCTGATGAAAAGTTTTGCGGAACAGGCAAACATCGCCTTTTACATCAGGAATGACAACCAGATTGTACTGACGGCAAAGGAAAACGTTCTGCAACAGCAAGGTAAACGTATCACCGGAACGGTAACAGACGCCTCCGGTGAGACCGTTATCGGCGCCAATGTTGTTGAAAAAGGCACCACTAACGGTATCAGCACAGATGCGGACGGTAAGTTCACGCTGACAGTCAGGGAAAACGCCACGCTGATCATATCCTACATCGGATATGTAACGCAGGAAATCGCTGTCGGTAGCCGTACAGACCTCAACATCACGCTTCAGGAGGATTCAAAAGCCCTTGACGAGGTGGTTGTTACCGCACTCGGCATCAAACGCGAACAGAAAGCGCTCGCTTATTCTACCCAAACCGTTAAAAGTGATGCACTTACGGCGGTTAAAGGCGCCGAAGTCGCTACTTCGCT
>JAISTJ010000123.1 GCA_031272655.1 Tannerella sp. | reverse complement strand
GGCGGATTGTTCAACATCAGATTAAAATTCATGTCGAGAAAGACCTGAACAGATGAGCCTGTCGTTATCAGACTGTTATCATCGGCCAAATGTATCTCGTAATCGAACATTATCTTTGCGGCGGGAGTATTGCGGAAAATAATGTCCACACGAGCTTTCTGACCGTACATCAGCGGTTTGACGTACCTGAAATTGAGCTCTACCAACGGCGCGGGAAAGCCTTCGTCTTTAAAAAGCTGATAACTAAGTCCGTATTGGCGACCAAACTCTTCCCGCGCATCTTCAAAATAGAGCGCATACGAGCCGTGCCAGACTATGTTCATCGAATCAACTTCGCTGAAACGGACGTCAAATTCTTTGCTTGTCTTTAATTTCTGTTCTGTCATAATGCTGCGGGCGCTTTGTCGGTTAAAAAAATTTTCATTTCGCATTTGGCTATAATTTCTTTTTCAATTAATACTGTGGCTGTTACTATTGTTGAGTTGAAGATTTCGTCCCCGATGACGGTCTCTGTCTGCAAGACCTCGCCTACGCGGGGGCAGCGCTCTATATCCATCTTCTTAAGCATGCCGATGTAGCCTATCTTTATCACCCCGTCGCGCTGCGGCTCTGTCTTCTCTTTGTAGCCGGTACGCGCCGCGCAGGTCTGGGCTATGTTCTCTATCAAGCCCGCCTCTTCCATGAAGTCGCCCTCCACGAAAGGGTTGTCGCGACGCACAGTCAGCCTTGAACGCGCCGTAACAGGGTCGTAATAAGTCAGTTCGTCAACCATGATGAACGGCGGACGGTGAGGCAGCAACTCTAATATGGGAAAGGAAATCATTAAGTTTCAATGGTTTTATTTACAAAATCAATCTTTACCTGCGGAAAACGCAGCAGAAAGTCCATGCCTATCAGCCCGTCGGCAAGAAAAAGGATTTGCGACGGCAACGATACAACATTCATCTCGTAATCAAGTATTTCTTTGCCAAAAAGCGAAAACTTCGGCAATTTCAGCAATTTAGACTGTTTGCCGCCGCCTACTGTTGTAAGCCTGTCGCCCATTTTCATATCTTTGGCTACAAAACCAAGTTGTTTTGCAACGCTCTCGTCAAGAATACTAATAGAGGCGCCCGTATCAAGAATGAATTTGAAATCAAATTCGATTGTTAGACCTTTGATGGTTGCTATGACGATGATATTGCTCTTTTCCAAAAAGAACTTACTGGTCATAAGACTAACAGTTTTTCGTTAATGGCGTCAAGCCTTTTGCCGCCGGTGTAAACTAATGTCCCATACTTCGGCGCCAGTTCAACACATTTATCGACAACTTTCTTGCGGTACTTGTGCTTGTAGAGCAGTATCGCTTCTTTAAGATACGGTTTGGGGTTATAGACGGGGTTCTCGAGCAGTACAAAGCAGTCGGGATACGTCTTCTGTATCGCCTCCCATGTCATCAATTTTCCTTTTGTCTCCATAATTTCTAAGCGCTTAATTATTGCAAAGATACAACTTTTCTTGCAAATTCTTCTTGATTCTTGAAAAATCTCGAAGTTTCAATAAGTTTTTCGTTTCTTGCAAACAAGCAGCGAATGACCGCCTTTGAAGCCGTCGTGGATGGTTTCTATCTCCAAGCCGCCTGCTTCGAGGCAACGGATGAGGTCGTCGCTGTGGTACATCTTGCTGTTACCGTTTGCCATGACGCTGAAATAGAGGCTTATCTGGGTAAGGCAGAATGCGGCGATGTCGTCTGCCTGACGGTCCCAGAGGGTCTCCATGACGTAGAGGCGAGCGTTCTCATCCATCGAGGCGGCGGCGCGGCTGACGATGCTCGTTATCTCGTCTTCCGAGAAGCAGTCAAGGAACTGGCTCATCCATATCACATCATAGCCGTTTGGGAAGGACGTTGCGGGGTCGAGCAGGTTGGCGGCGTATCCGTCTATGCGCCCGGCGCCGGGCTTGGCGGCGGTCTGCTGCTTCATCAGCGCCAACTGCTGCGGCAAATCCATGATTGTTACTTCCACATCGCCGTTGTACGCCACGCAGCGCAGCGCCCACCGACCGGTATTACCGCCCACATCAAGCAGACGACGGGGCTTACGGGCGAAGACAACCTCCAATGCCTCGTCGAATGAACTGTCGGAGAAATAGTGGTCGAAGGCGAACCAACTGCGGCGGGCGTCATCGGGCAACGACGAGAGACCCTCGTAGATGGTCTTCCACGAGCCGAGTTCCTTCAACCCTTCCGGCTTACCGTTCAGCAGCGCCTCTTCCAAATGGAACATCCCCTTGTACAGCACGTCGTGGCTCAAGTCCATATTGACGCCTACTATCGGGTCGGTCAGCAGGAACCAGCCTGCTTTGTTGAGCGTGAACCTGTCAGCGCTGCAACTCACCGTGCCTGCCGTCAGAGAGGCTTCGAGCAAAACCTTCGCGGCATAAGGCGTAATGTGCGACTGTTCGGCTATCTCGCTCATTGTCAGACCTTCCTTGGCGTCTGCCAGCATGCGAAAGACGCCAAACTTGCGCATCAGACGTGCAGCCTGAAACACTACCGGCGCAAACGCTATCTGATTTGCAAGACGCATTGCCTCAAGGTAACGGGCTGAGTCTTTCGTATATTTCTTCTCAAGTGCGGGAAACATCTTCATCTTTCCAAAAATTATAAAAGTTAAACCATTGTTCGGGGTATCTAAGTACTATATTTTCAAGCGTTTGTGCAAACTGCCGCACCATCGCCTCCGCCTGCTCGCGACGAGTAGCAGCCCCTTCGGGCGCTTCTATTTTTCGGATATGTATCCGATACTGCATAGCGCTGATTTTCAGTACAAAAAGCGCTATGACAGGGACGTCGTACTGTCGCGCCAGCGCAAAAGCGCCTATCGGAAAATCGGCATTGCCGTTAAGAAACTGACATTCAACTGTTTTGTTGCTTCCAAAAGCGCGGTCGCAGGGCATGTTCACCATCTCGCCGTTGTCCAAAGCCTCGTTGAGTATGAAAATATGCGACATGTCCTCAGTAACAGGTATTAAACGTACATTGTTATTTTCGAGAATGGCAGAGCGGTTGCGCTGCACTTCGCGCGCTTCTCCGCCGAATATCAGGCTGTTGATACGTTTCGTGTTCTGGCTTAGCAGATAGCCGCATAATTCCGGGTTGCCAACGTGCGAACTTGCTATTACACAGCCTTTTGACGAGGCTACCATAGCGAGAAACAGGTCGTTGTCGGGATTATCCAATCGAAACGGTTTCTGTCCCGCATAAACTGCGAAACGGTCTAATATCATCTGCCCGAAAAGGTAGTGATTGCGATATGTTTTGCAGAACGCTTTCAACGGCGAATAGCCGTGCCGCAGCCTGAAATAGCGATAGATTGCTATGTATCCCGTGCGGGCAAACAGCATGTAGAACGGCACGACAAACAGCAGTATGGCATACCCCACGCGGACATTGAG
>JAISTJ010000094.1 GCA_031272655.1 Tannerella sp. | reverse complement strand
GAACGTCTCATAGCAGGCGACGGCTCCTCCAACACAATCGCAACAGGTGCAGACTACGCCGTAATTGCAGGAGGTCAAGAAAATCAGATTTTAGAAGGCTGAACTAATTCTATTATCGGAGCTTGACAGGGAAATGTTGTTCGTGCTCAAAATTCAGTTATATGAGCTTGACAGTCCAATACAATAGAAGAAAATGCTGAAAGTTCTTTCATCGGTTGAGGTCGGGAAAACACTGTCACAACTCCAAATGTTTCAATTGCATGATGATGGTTGAATAGGATACAAGCAGAAAACGCCTTCATTCCCGGCTGATTAAATGCTAAAATTCAAAGGGATGACAGCTTTGTTGCAGGAACTTATATTGATGATGCCAGGGCATGAACATTTGTATGGAGTGATTTTTTACCTGAATATGCAGATTACGTATTAACAACAGGGACCATGCGTCCATGAAAAATCAACACCTTCCTAATCCGTTCCCAAAGCGGAATGTCAATCAACACCGGCTCCTCCCCCGCGGGCGTCAACGTCCACCTCGCAGATGCAGCCCAACTCTCCAACGAAACCGCCCAAGTCGCAAACGGAACCTGCACCTCCGCCCAAGCCGGAACCTTTGAAATAGACGCCGCCAACGGCTGCTTCTTCTACTATAATGATGTTAATGTACTAATTGTAAGCGTTTTTCGAGAGAATCGCGGACTACGGCATTGATAGTTGTGCCGGTTTGATTCGCTATCAAGGCAATACGGTAATGTATTTCGGCAGGGATACGAATATTGAGAGTGCCGGAATATGATTTGCGAGGTTTGATTCCTTTTCGTTTGCAGTAGTCAAGATAAGTCTCAATGGCTTCTTTGAAGTCTTCGTACAATTCGCTTGCTGTAGTTCCTTCATAGCTAATCAGGTTATCAGGCATGCCTTGTACCTGTCCGTAAAGGCAGTTGTCTTCCTGACTGAACTCTATACTGCCTGTATATCCTTTATATTCTAGCATATTCATATCGAATTATTTAATTAAGTCCTTTGATTTCAATAAATTATATACCTGTTTTAGTACATATCGTAGCATTATGTTTCCGGGATGCGGTTTGTGAACGGTATGTGCAATTTCACCTTTTTCGAACACAACGCGCGAGCCTGACGTCTTGCCCTTGTTATCAAGCGTAAAGCCAAAAAGAGCAAACAACTTTACCAATTCTCAAAGGTGAAGTCGGTCGGAAACTGCAAGAAGCGTGCTATCAATTTGTTTCGTTTGCTCATCTGTCGGAAATTTCCGGCAAAGATACGAAATGTTTATCATAAATTTATTTATGGTGGCATTTTTTTTATCTCTAAACAGCAAAAAACATAAAAAACCAAGTACAAAAAAACAATAACACAAACAAGATCCTTTATTGGGCAGGAACAGCGGGAATAAAGCTTTTGTCATCACAGTACCCCTGCAGGTCCTACCCGGTCCTGTCTGTGTTACTGTATAACGTCGGCGTCAAAATTAACGCCTCCAATCTGCCCGCAAAGATAATACATATTTATTAAAACACAAAATTCTATAAAAAAAGCAATCCGGAAAAATAGCCCCCTTATATAACAATTTTAGCCAAAATAACCTCTTAAGCCATTGAACGCAACATCTTTACACCTCACAGCTTCGGGGAGGAAGAAGCGGACATCTTTGTTGGCGGCGAGGGCTTGGCGGATGAAAGAGGATGAGACCTCTATCAATGGGGCGTCCACCTTTTTTATGCTGGTATATTTTTCTGGAACAGTTACCTCGTAACCGGCTCGCGGATAGATAATTAGAGGATACTTACTAAGCAGTTCCCCGTACGATTTCCATTTAGTGATGCTGTTCCAGCTGTCGGCGCCGACGATGAGCACAAACTCCCTATCGGGATAAGCCTCACTTAAAGCGTTGAGTGTGTTGATTGTATATGAAGGTCGCGGCAGGGAAAACTCAAAATCGCTTGCACGGAAGCGGTCATAGCCCTCAATGGCCGCCTGCACCATACTGAGGCGCAGGTTTTCATCCATCAGTTCGGACTCTTTCTTGAGCGGGTTTTGCGGCGAAACGAGAAACCACAGCTCATCTATGCCGCCAAACTCGCAAATCCAGTTTGCTAACGCCAAATGCCCGATATGAACCGGATTAAATGAGCCTGAAAAAATCCCCGTTTTCATAACACATTGAGTATCTGTTCTTTAATCTGTTCAAGTTCGTCTTTCATACGTACTACAATCTGCTGCATTTCCGCATGATTGCTTTTAGAGCCGAGAGTGTTGATTTCACGCCCTATCTCCTGAACGATGAAACCGAGTTTCTTCCCCTGCCCTTCCCCACCGCCGAGTGTTTTGAGAAAGTATTTCAGGTGGTTGTCGAGGCGCGATTTTTCTTCATTGATGTCAAGTTTTTCGATGTAATAAATCATTTCCTGCTCAAGGCGATTTATATCCACCTGAATTTCAGGCACATTGTATAGATTTTCCATTATACGACTGCGGATTTTCTCTATCCGTTCGTTCTCGTAAGGCTCAATACTCTTCAGCAGTTCGGCTATCCGCGCTATTTTCTGTTCAAAAAACTTACCCAGCATGGCGCCTTCCTGGATACGGAACTCTTGAAGTTTGTTAATTGCCTCATTTATAGCATTATACACAACTTTCCATTCCTCTTCGTCAAGCTCTTCCGCGTCTGTTGTGATAACTTCCGGCAAACGCATCAGCATCGGAAACCAGTCGTCAGGCGTCTTTAAACCAAACTTTTGCGATATTGTTTCTATCTGGTTTTTGTAACTTTCCAGCACCGCAGTGTTGATCATCGTATCAGCCGACGCGCCGGTGTGTTCAACGGTGATAATAAACTCCACCTTGCCGCGTTCAAGTGTTTGCGACAGCAGCGAGCGAATTTCCATCTCTTTTTCGCGGTAGGTCGGCACCGAACGGACAAGGATATCCATCTGCTTGCTGTTTAGAGCCTTAATTTCTACCGTAACTTTTTTGTTCGGTAACTCGGCAATTGTCTTGCCGAAACCTGTCATTGACTGTATCATTTCTTTATTTTCGCAAATTTTCAATACATTTGTAATCATGCAAAGGTACAAATTATTTTAAAAATTATTATCTTTGTACCCTGAAATCAATTTTTGATGAAAAGAAAACTGTTTATTATTACAGCGTTTAGCTGCTTTTTATGGGCGTTTGCGTTGGCGCAGACGGCACTGGTTAAAGGAAAAATTATTGAATCGGATACGCGCGAGGCGGTTGATATTGCCGACATCCTTCTGTTTAAGCGGGGAGCAGACAAGCCCCTCGCTAATACTGTTCCCGATAAAAACGGGCTTTTTACGCTATCCAAAATTACTGCCGGGGAATATTCGCTGATGATAAGATTGGTGGGTTATGACCTGTTTACTAAAGAGATACAACTAAAAGACGGGGAGATTGCCGACCTTGGAATTATTGAACTGAAGCCGCTCGAAATAGGACTGGCTGAAGTTGAAGTAGTGGCGCAAAAAAAACAGATTATTTATAAACTCGACAGGAAAGTTATTGACGCCTCATCGAGCCTTTTAGCCTCCGGCGGAACGGCGGTGGATATCCTTGA
>JAISTJ010000023.1 GCA_031272655.1 Tannerella sp. | reverse complement strand
CCGGCGTAAAGGTTACCCACCGCCGTTTCCCTAACTCACCCCACGGCTTCACACTATCCAACCGCCCGGACGCACAAGAAGCCTGGCAAATGATGATCGAACACTTGATAATGGTTAATGATTAGGGATTAATTAAGAATTAAGAATTAAGAGAGGCTTCTCTCATTTTGAATCCTCAACAAGGTTTAGTTGGTTATTATACAGCGATTGAAGAGCAGACAAGGCAGGTGTTGCCGGGCGCGCGCCGACTGTTCAGTTCCGACACTTCGCCCAAGCGTTTCGATTTGGGGTATTATTGATATTATCGGGGTATAGTTTCACATAGAGGAACCTTAACAAGGTTCGAAACTTTGTTAAGGTTAATGCCGCCTGCAAGTCATCATTGCTAAGTTTACAAAGCAAGCTGATTTGCGCAGAGATTGCTTCACTGTGTTCGCAATTACGGTAGTGGCATTTCAGAGCGAAGCGTCAGCAGACCTTATCGCCCATATAGAGTTTGAAGTTAATTAATACTTCGACATGTCGGCAATCTACTCGTTAATGATGTTATTTTGAACCACTTGCGTTTTAAGACAACTTTTTTCTTGTAAAATTTTTTTATGATTGTGGCGATATTTTTATACCTTTGCGGTGAGTTTTAATGATTCTATCGCTATGATTTCTTTTATTGCCTGTCTTGTGTTCCTTGTTGCGGGTTATTTCATTTATGGTAGCCTTATGGAACGGATTTTTGGGGTTGAACGTGAGCGGGAAACGCCTGCTTTTGCGCTCCGTGATGGCGTGGACTATGTGCCTCTGCCGTGGTGGCGTGTGTTTTTAATTCAGTTCCTTAATATTGCGGGACTTGGACCTATATTCGGCGCTATCATGGGCGTGATGTTCGGGCCGGCTGCTTTTCTGTGGATTACCCTCGGTACTATTTTTGGCGGCGCTGTGCACGACTATATGTCGGGTATGATGTCGGTGCGTGAAAATGGTGCAAGTTTGCCGGAACTGATTGGCAAAGAGCTTGGTAAATATATCAAACTGATAATGAGGCTGTTTGCATTGGCGCTGATGGTGCTTGTCGGGGCGGTTTTTATTTCCGGTCCGGCAGGATTATTATCCGGAATGACGCCGTCAATAAGCGTAATTATCTGGACAATAATTATTTTCGCATATTATATTTTAGCAACACTTCTGCCTGTGGATAAGCTGATAGGTCGCATTTATCCGCTTTTCGGATTTGCGTTGCTGTTTATGGCTGTCGGAATACTTACGGCGCTGTTTTTCAATAACGCCCCGATACCGGAGTTTTCTACAGGCTTTGCTAATGTGCATCCGAACAAGGGTTTACATATTTTTCCGATAATGTTTGTAAGCATAGCGTGCGGGGCGATTTCGGGGTTTCATGCCACCCAGTCGCCTATAATGGCGCGTTGCATTAAGAACGAGCGGCTTGGACAGCGTTGTTTCTATGGCGCTATGGTGGCAGAAGGCATTGTAGCGTTGATTTGGGCGGCGGCTGCGGCGTCGTTTAAAGGTTCTATCGAAGGATTGCAACAGTATGTCGCTGACCTTCCCGCCACAGCCAACAAAGCGGCTGAAGTAGTCAATTTTATTTCAAAAGACTGGCTTGGCGTCGTTGGCGGCTTTTTAGCGCTACTTGGCGTGGTTGCCGCCCCGATAACTTCAGGCGATACGGCATTGCGCTCGGCGCGTCTTATTGCTGCCGACTTTCTGCATTTAGACCAGAAACCGATAGTTAAACGGCTTGCTATCTCAATACCGATTTTCATTCTCACTTTTATTATTTTGCAGATGAACTTCGACGTGCTATGGCGTTATTTCGCTTGGTGTAATCAGACGCTTGCCGTCTTTACCCTCTGGGCTATAACAGTTTACCTTGCCCGCAGGCGCAAGTTCTATTATGTAGCGCTGGTTCCGGCTATCTTTATGACGATGGTCTGTTCAACTTACCTCTTCGCAGCTCCACGACCCGAAGGTATCGGGCTTTCTTATCATATATCACTGATAATAGGCGCATTAGCTACATTGATTACGTCGGGATATTTCTTTTATTGGATTAAAACTAAAAAATTATGATACTAAGACATTTATTATTAACATGTTTAATACTGCCGGCAATAACGGTTTCGGCGCAAACCCAACGCCGGCTCATTTGTTTTGAAATGCAATCGTCCGAATTGGTAAGCGAGAATGGCAAAACGCTTTCTTCGCCTGATTATCAGCCTGATATATACTGGTTTCCGGTGAAGGTGCCAACAACCGTACTAAGCGGATTAGTCGCCAACCGCGTTTATCCCGACCCATATACGGGGTTGAATAACATGCTGATTCCCGATGCGAACGACGAATTTAACAAACGCTATGACCTTGAAAAGTTCAGCCACATTCCGGGCGTTGCAAATCCGTGGAAGAAGCCATATTGGTTTCGCACCTCGTTTGATGTTCCCGAAACAGATAAAGGACGTTTTTTTCATCTGATATTCAAGGGAATAAACTATCGGGCGGAAGTATGGCTCAACGGTTCGCTTGTCGCCGATTCGTCGCAAATGGCGGGGATGTTCGCCGAATACTCATTGGAAGTCAGCAAGTTAGTAAAAACAGGGGCGAAAAACGTTCTTTGCGTGAAGATATATCCTCTTGATTATGCGGGACTTCCGGACACGGAGCAGTTGGAAGCGATGGGCGATTTCTATCTGAACGGCGGACCGACCGGCGACATCGGCAAGAACGTAACTATGTTATGTTCAGTGGGTTGGGACTGGGTGCCGCCGGTGCGCGACCGCAATATCGGCATCTGGCAACCCGTTTTCTTGCGTACGTCAGGCCCCGTTACCATCACCAAGCCTCACCTTGTTACCGAACTGCCTGATACTAAGAACTATACAAAAGCCAATCTTACGTTGTCGTTAAACCTTGATAATCACAGCAATAAGTCTTCCGAAGGAAAACTGACCGTCCGGATGAAACCGGAAAACTTTGATGGTGAAACGATTACATTCACAAAAGACGTAACTGCTTCTGAATCAAAATCAACTGTCGTAACGTTCAATCCTTCGACTGAGAAAAAACTTACGATAAACAACCCAAAACTCTGGTGGGCAAACGGTTACGGCGAGCAAAACCTATATACTGTAACGTTGCGGTATGAGCAAGACGGGCAGCTGTCGGATGAAATAAGCTTTTTGTACGGTTTACGCACCGTTTCGTCCAATGCGGTGCAAGAGAAAGGCAAGGCGCTGCGCCGCGATTTTTATCTTAACGGCCGGCGCATCCATTTGGCAGGCGGGGCGTGGGTGCCTGATTTTTGCCTGCAGCGCGATTCTGCGCGTTATGTTGCTGAGCTTCAGTTATGTAAGAATGCCAACATTAATCTTGTAAGGATTTGGGGCGGTGGCATAACCCCGCCGGATGTTTTCTTTGACCTTGCCGACAGATACGGGCTTCTCGTGTGGTCGGACTTTTGGATAACCGGCGACACGCAAGGTGAATTTAAAGGCTCGCCCGACTGGCCGCTTGAGGGCGATGTATTCAAGCGCAATGTCGTAAGTACAGTGCTGCGTATCCGCAATCACCCCAGTCTGCTTGTCTGGACAGGCGGCAACGAGGGTCATGCCCGCAAGGAACTGTACGAAGCGATGCGTAACAGCGTTATCGAACTCGACGGCACACGCCCGTTCATTCCTTGCTCTTCCGGCTTTGCAAACCTGCCCGAAGGGTGGCAAAAATCGTGGCCGGACAACAAAGACGGCGGCGTTTACAGCGGCGGACCCTATACATGGCAGTCGCCTGAAAAGTATTATGAGTTGATAATCAAGGGAAAAGACTGGGTTTTTAAGGACGAAACAGGTATTCCTTCGCAACCGACCTATAATTCCCTTAAGAAAATCATACCTAACTTGGTGTGGGATAAGACTTTACCTTTCCCATTGAACCACACATGGGGTTATCATGACGCCTGCACCGGCAACGGTCATTATGAGTTGTATTATGAGGAGATGGTACGACGCTATGGTAAACCTCTGTCTATCAAAGACTTTTCAGATAAAATGCAGTTGATGAATTATGTTGGCTACCAGGGCATTTTTGAATCGGCGGCCGACAAGCTCAATAATACAGGCGGCGTGATGCTTTGGAAGCTCAACGCGGCCTTTCCAAGCGTGGTTTGGCAGGTTTATGACTGGTATCTCAATCCGAACTCCGGTTACTATGCCATGCAGCGCGCTTGCGAACCCGTTCATATTCAGCACAATCCGCTTACGCACGATATTGTTGTCGTCAACCGCTCGTATCAACAATATACCGGCCTGCAAGCTGAAATAAGCATATATAATCTTGATTCTAAGCTACTTGGCACGCAAAAGGTCAATGTGACCAAACTTCCCCAGACGGATGTAGTGAAATGTGCAAATATCGGCACACAACTATCTGATAACCAGCAAATTTATATTGTTTTACTTCGATTAACCGATAGTAGCGGCAAAACGCTGTCGCGCAACACGTACTGGCTCAATGGCGAGAATGATTTCACTGCTTTAGCCCGATTACCAAAGGCAGAAATTACCGTTGAGGAAGTTAAATCGCTTAATACAAGGACTTTACATTTCACCAACAAATCGGATAAGATTGCGTTTTTTCTTAATCCCCAGTTGATTACCAACGGGGAAGAGATATCTGCCTTGTGGTCAGACAATTATTTCACACTTGCGCCCGGCGAACAATATGATGTAACCGTTAAAACTACTTGCTTGGATGCGGTGATACGGATTGAGAATTAAGAATTAAGAATTAAGAATTAAGAGTTTAGAGTTTAGAATTTAGAGTTTAGAGTTTAGAGTTTTTATGTATTTCAAGGATGTAATCGGACAGGATGAATTGAAGCGGTATCTTACGGGAGCGGCGCGTAAAGGCATTGTGCCTCATGCACTTATGTTTTGCGGAGCGGAAGGATACGGCTCGTTTCACCTTGCATTAGCATACGCACAATACCTCAACTGCACGGACAGGAGCGATGAGGACGCTTGCGGGAAATGCCCCTCGTGCGTTAAATACGACGCTTTGGCGCATCCAGACCTGCATTTCGTCTTCCCGATGGTGCAAAACAAGGAAAAGAAAAAGGAAACATGCGACGACTATCATACCGAATGGCGCAGCTTTTTGAAGTCCCAGACAGCGGAACACACTTATTTTGACATAGATACGTGGCTGACTTCGCTCGGAGCCGAAAACAAAGCTGCAACAATCTATGCCGCCGAGAGCGACAAGATTCTCCACAAGATGAACATGAAAATTTACGAGGCGGCATATCGTGTTTTGTTCATCTGGATGCCTGAAAGGATGAATATCTCTTGCTCCAACAAGTTGCTGAAAATCATAGAAGAACCGTATCCGAACACGGCTATTGTGATGGTTTCGCCCGAACCGAACAATGTCCTCGGAACTATCTATTCGCGTTCGCAACTTGTGCAGGTGCGCCCCATACCGCATGATATGCTTGTTAATCAGCTTGTTACGGAGCTGAATTTGGATGAGACCCTTGCCCGCCAGACAGCGCATCTTGCTAACGGCAACTACCTGAAAGCCACACGATTACTGTCCGAAAGCGAAGACGAAGCATTTTTCCTTGAGCAGTTCAAACTCATCATGCGTAACGGATGGGCGCGTAACATAGTGGGAATGAAGCAGTTTGCCGAAGAAATGGCGTCATTGGGACGCGAGAAGCAAAAGAACTTCCTCGCCTACTGCCAGCGACAGATACGCGAGAATTTCCTGCTTTGCCTCTCGGAACCGGCGTTAAACTACCTTAACAACGACGAAGCCGCTTTTTCGGTGAATTTTCACAAATATGTGAACGAGCGCAACATCACCGGACTGATGGACGAATTTTCCCTTGCAGAGGCGCATATCGGTCAGAATGTCAATTCTAAAATGGTTTTCTTCGATCTTTCAATGCGAATCACCGTGTTGGTGAAAGCGTAATTCGGCCTCCCGTCATTGCGAAAGCGCACCTGAAAAACCTGCATGAAGGCTTTATTGACGATTGCTTCACATTGTTTGCAATGACGCTAAATCCGCTTGCTGTGTTTGAGGGCGTTGTGGAGGATATAGAGGATTTGCCCGTTCAGAGAACGAAATTCGTCGGACGCCCATTTTTCGAGCGCCGACATCGTCTTGGCGTCCATACGCAGCACGAAAGGCTTGACAGTCTTTTCTTTCTCTTTTTCAGCCATAATCACTCTTCTAACGGATGGATTATACCCTTTGTAATCAACTTGTCAAGCAGTTCGTCCAGTTCTTCGGGTTTCTGCGTGCCTATCAGTATTTTCCTGCCGTCTTTAAAAACAAGTTGCAAACCGATATCGCCTCGCATATTATACGCGACGTCCTTTTGAAATGAAAAGCGCAAAAGCTTGTTGTTCGCGCTTTTGACCTTCACTGTGTTTGTACGGTATCCCCAGCCTCCGTACTCCATTATCGGTTTGTACTGACGGACGTATGCACCGGCGATTTCGTCCCACGCGAAATGTTTGCGCTTCCATATTGCGGGAAACATCTTGATTGTCAATCCATTTTCGTCTATAAACGTATGCATGTTCATGAAAAAGTACAGCAAGACGGTAAATAATACCGTTCCGAGAACTCCCAACATGGCAAATACGTTACCCTGAAGCGTCATAATTGATATGCCCAGAAGCAATAGCAGCGGCAAGATCAACAACCAAGGCGAAAGCCTCTGCCGCTCATAAAAACACAATTCTTCCATAAACCATAAACTTAAAACCTCAAACCTCAAACTAATAGAGTGTCCCTGCATTAACAATCGGCGTAGCCCTTTCGTCGCCGCAAAGCACAACGAGCAGGTTAGACACCATCGCCGCTTTCTTTTCGTCGTCGAGTTCGATAATCTGCTCTTCCGACAGTTTCTTGAGGGCGTGTTGCACCATTCCTACTGCGCCGTCCACAATCTTTTCGCGTGCGCTGATGATAGCGTCGGCTTGCTGGCGGCGAAGCATCACGGCTGCAATCTCCGGAGCATAAGCGAGATAGTTGACGCGAGCCTCCATAACCTCAATTCCCGCGATAGACAGGCGCTCATTGAGTTTGCGCTCAAGCAATTC
>JAISTJ010000213.1 GCA_031272655.1 Tannerella sp. | reverse complement strand
AAATATTCGGCGTCCGACGGCGACCTGTTCCCGTGGGGCTTCCGCGCGCTCGGCATCGGCAAACTGATAGGTACGCGCACTTGGGGCGGCATCATCGGCATCAGCGGTTCGCTGCCGTTTATTGACGGCACCGACCTGCGTGTTCCGTTCTTCACAAGCTACGATATGGACGGCAACTGGATAATAGAAAATCACGGCGTTGACCCTGATATTATGATAGATAACGACCCGATCAAAGAATGGAACGGCGAGGACGAGCAGTTAGACCGCGCCATAGAAGAAGTGATGCAGCAACTCAAGACCCGTAAGCCGCTGCCGAAAGTGCCGGCGCCACGGGTTTGGAATAAATAGCATCTCGTCATTGCGAACGAATGTGAAGCAATCTCAATTTAAGAGGTATTCTTTTTGTTTGTATTTGGGGAGGTTTTTAATTACCTCATCTACAGAGTGTTGTATCAGTTCGGCGATTAAGGCGTCGGGGACATCGCTGTCAATGCTGATAGTGTTCCACATCGCACTTGAGCCGGAGTGGTAACCTTTGAAGATGCCTTCATAGCGTTCGCGTAGTTCGAGTGCGCGTTCGGGGTCGCATTTGACTACCACCCAAAATGCGCCGTTCTTGGGCGTCAGGGCATAGTAGGCGAACATTTTGCCCATTACCTTGTAAACCATAGTATCGTCGTCGAACGGCATACATTCTTCCGCTCCTTTGATTGCGAGGCAGGTTTCGCGTAACTGTTCTATATTCATGATGGTTGCTTTTGGGGATTATTCAACATTGATTATTCCGGCTTTCATTGCGTACCGCACCAGTTCGACGGTGTTATTGATGCCGAGTTTACGGAAGATATTGTTTTTGTGGGTATCCACAGTACGGGTAGAAATTATCAGGCGGTCTGCTATCTCTTTGCTTTGCAAACCTTCGCGGCAAAGGGCTATGATTTCTTTTTCACGGGCGGTCAGTTCCGGCATTCCAGCTGCTTTCCGCGACACAAAAACGCTGTACAGTATTTGAGTAATATCTCTGCCGAAATACTCCAGTCCGCTAACGACGGAACGGATAGCATTTGCTAACTCCGCACCTCCGTCGCATGCTTTTTTACTGATAAAACCATTAATGCCGATGTTTATCAGCTCATTAATGACATCCCGCGAGTTTTCCGACGAGAGCATAAGGATTTTTATGTCAGGATAATTATTGTTTAGACGGCGGGCTGTTTCTATGCCGTCCATACCGTCGGGCATGATGATGTCGAGCAGCACGAGATCGGGTTTGGTTGTTTCGAGCATCTGCAGCAGTTCATTGCCGTTGGAAGCTTCACCCACAACTTCAATGTCTTCATATTCCGCCAGCATCAATTTTATGCCCATGCGGAACATTTTGTGGTCGTCAACGATAATGATATTTGTTTTAACCATAATGTTATATTATTATTGTACGTATATATCAAACCAAAAGCGTGTTCCTTTGCCCTGTTCGCTTGTAACATTGAGTTTACTGCCGTGCTTTTCGACCAATTCTTTGCAGACCACAAGTCCGAGACCGGTGCCCTGTTCGCCTGCGGTGCCATGGAGTGACTTACGGTTGTCTAAGCGGAAAAGGTTCTTCAGCTGTTCTTCATCCATGCCTGTCCCGTTGTCAGTAACGGTTACGATGCAGCGCCTGTTTGCGGTAAGTTCTGTTGAAATAGAAACATAACCGCCTGATTGTGTGAACTTTATGGCATTATTGAGCAAGTTGCGCACGATAGTGCGAAGCATTTCCTGATCGGCGGTAATGAATATGTCGTCCGGAATATCGGCAGTCAGCGTGATACCTTTGTTGGTTGCGGCCGTCCGCGCAAGGTTAAGTTCGGTACGCAGTGCGGCGCCAACATCTATCAGTGCGGGTTTGTATTCAATCCTACCGGCTTGTATGCGCGCCCAGTTCAGGATGCTTTCAAGCAGTTCCACCTGATTGTCGGAAGCGTTGAACAATTCGGACATAAACTGTTTTATTTCGCTGACACTCATCAGTTTCATATTTTCAACCATAGATTTAAGTCCGCTACGAATGGCTATGGCCGGCGAGCGCAGGTCGTGCGAGATGATATTGAAGAACTTGTCTTTTGTTGCGTTTATTTCCGCCAATATACGGTTGCGCCGTGAACGCATCCACAAAATCACCGACAACATTGCAAGTACAATGAACAGGAACACCAAAACGACAGCCAGCACGAAGCGCTCGGATTCACGTTGGGCGATGGTAGCGTTTTTGCTGATAATTTCCATATCTTTCTTCGACGTCTCGTATTTGACTTCCATCTCGGTGAGGGCGATCTGGAAGTTCTGGTTGGAATATTCGGTCATCCATTTCTTGTAACGTTCGAAGTATTCCATAGCGGCAGTCCTGTTTCCAAGTGCGATGTTGGCTTTAGTAATGTTCTCGTGCAAAGCGGTATTGACGTAAGCGCTGGACGAATCGGCTTCAAAAGCCTGACGTGCAGCCTTTTCCGCTGCAGGATAGTTTTTCATGCCCATGTAGATGCTTGATATTTGATATTGTGCATGAGCCACATAGAGTGGTTGACGACACTGTTCGGCATACTCCAAAGCCTCTTTAGCATAGTTGAGCGCCTTTTCGTATTCGTTAAAGCCGTCAAACCAAACCATTGCAAGCGACAGCAGCCCTGTAAGCCGCTCGCTGGGCTTTGATTCAGGGTGAACGCTGACTATCCGGTTGGTTAAATCCGCACATTCAAGCGCTTTGTCCCATTCGGCGCGATGTGCATGTACTTCGCAAAGACCGTCGAGCGCATACGCCAATGAAAGCGAATCGTTTAGTTTATAACACAAATCCCGCATCCGGACAAAGTATTCCTCGCATTGCTCAAAATTGTTCATTGAGAAATAAATCTGTCCGATATTGGCATAGATGTCAATTATGGGTTTCTCTATCTTGGTTTCTTCGGCTATTTGCAACGCTTTAAAGTAATATTCGAGCGCATCGGGCGAACTGCCGCGGATATTATGTATATTGCCGACGTCAATGAGCGTCTCCGTGAGTATGGTATCCTGGCGCTTAGAACGGTTTTCTTCGGGAATGAGGCTTATGGCTTCATTTTGGTAAACAAGCGCGGAGTCGTACATGCTGCGATAATAATAGGCGCCCGCCAACCGAAAATAGAGGTAGGCAAGACTTTCTACGTCGCCAAGCTGCTCGGCTAAAGCTATCCCTTTACGGGCATATTCAGCAGAGCGCTCCGATTCCGAACCCTCTAACTTCCGGCTTAGTTCGCCGTAAAGGTTGACTAACTCGCTGTCTTGCGACCGCCCTGATGTCAGCATGATTTCCAAAGAATCTTCCAACGACATAACCGCTTGATTATCAGCAAGTTCAGATGGAGGGGTAGCTGAAGCCAACCGAAACAGCAATAACAAGGCAAAAGCCGAAGCGACAAAAATTTTCTTCCATAGTAACATTTTTAATCTTATGTTGTATTACAATCTGTTATGCGCTACAAAAATACACATTTTTTTAAACAAACAACCTTTTTTCCATGTTTTTTCCAAAAAAAATATCTTATCTACGTAAAATTACGTAGAAAATACCCCTGAAAAATACGCAAAATTACGTATTGACAAGCGCTTTTTGATGTAGTACCTTTGTACCCGAAAATTTATTACTCATTTTTAATATTTTTAAGACAATGAAAACGAACAAATTTTTTTATCTTATGGCAGCCGTAGCGCTGCTGTTTGCGGGTTGCGACAAAGACCCGCTCGACGACATCGAACTGCCCGACGTTGATCCTGAAATAGCGGCAATCAGCGCAAAGTGGGTAAACAATGACACTAACAGCAAGTATCATTCGTTCGAGTTCCAGACCGACGGCACTTACATCGTGCAGGAATACGAAACTGCCAATACGGCATCCGTAAAAACCAAAACCCTGCGGGTCAAGTCGCTCAACGACCTGAACCTGCCCAAAAGCGCGTTCTACAACATCAAGCAGAAAAGCGACCAACCGGAGCTTCGCGCCTCCGCGAAAACCCTCGTTACATACGTAGGGCATTATGTCCTCTCGGGCGGAACTATCACGCTAACGGATTACGGGCTGATTGAAAAATTCATGGCGTCGAACGACGAGTTTGAGTTCACTTTCAAACCCGACGGCTCGGTACAGTCCATCGAATTTGTCGGCTCAAAGCAGCCTACCCTCTACGACTCGAAAAAGACAACACTACTCTGCCGTATGTGGAAAGTCGAAAAGACCTCGTTCAAAGACAGCGGTTCGGGCTTGTGGTCAAGCATTCTCGGCGATATGTGGGACAGTCTGCTGTCGGAAATGATGGCGGCGTTCACCCATCCCGAAGTAAACGGCGAGCAAGTTGATCTATGTGTAATGATGTCGAAATCAGGAACTTACCTGTCTATTTTCCGTGATAAAAAAGGCAATTTCTTCACCGAGATTGCAGCCGACGACGGCGACAGCCTTTTTGGCGTAATCAGCACGGTAGTAGGCACATGGGAATGGGCTGACAGCAAGGAAAAAGACGTAAACTGGGCTAACGAAGGCTCGTTCGGCATGGAAGGCAGCAGCGGCACCTTCACTGTGGACGAGGTAACACTCGAAAAGTTCATCTACACTACTAAGACGCCGTCAGGCGACGACACCTCAGGCTTGGGAATAGACCTAAGCATGGAAATAACTCAGGAACTGAGCGCAGTAAACAAAATTTAAAATATTACAACAATGAAAACTTTTACTTTTTTATTAAGAGCGTTATTAAACGCAAACAGTGCCCTGTCGAGCATCTCCGGGGCTATGGCAACAATCATTTTGTTACTCTCAGTAACAACATCCGTATCCGCTCAGATGACTGTTCCGGTTGGGGGCGTCTCAATAAGTCCCACAACCATGACGCTCACTTCCGGAGAGACCGCCAATTTTCCAACGGTTACCATATCGCCTTCAGCTGCTACGAACAAATCTGTAACATGGACGACCAGCGATAAAAAAATTGTGGCGATTGTTACTGAAACGAAAGGAAAAACAACGATACAAATCGGCATCCGTGCAGGGAATGCCGGCACAGCAACCCTTACCGTTATAACCGCCGACGGAGGTTTTACTGCTACGTGCGAGGTAACAGTAACGGCAGTTGTTTCGGTTATGGGCGTCTCAGTAAATCCCACTACAATGGAGATTACCTCCGGAGAGATCGCCAGTTTACCAAAGGTTAACATCAAGCCCCAAAACGCTACAAACCAAGCAATCCAGTGGACGACCAGCGATAACAGTATTGTGGCGATTGTTACTACAACTGATAAAATAACAGGAAAAACAGTACCAACCTCTATCAGGGCAGTTGGCGTCGGCACAGCAACCATTACCGTTACAACCGCCGACGGAGGTCATACAGCTACATGCGTGGTAACAGTAAAGTCGGCTACGGTAGCTCCGGTCATCACAACGACCTCGCTTCCGGACGGTACGGTCGGCTTTTCATATTCACAGCTATTGACTGCAACGGGTACTTCCCCGATTAAATGGTCTTACAGTAATTTACCCCCCGGGCTGATTTTGGAGCAGAACAGCGGCATACTCAGCGGAACGCCCACGAAGGGTGGAACTTACAACGCCACAATTATTGCGA
>JAISTJ010000055.1 GCA_031272655.1 Tannerella sp. | reverse complement strand
ATGCAGGTTTTGGTTTCACTGCCGGTGTAACGGAGATGCTGCTTCAGAGCCATGCAGGATGTATTCAGCTGCTTCCGGCGCTGCCATTCGAATGGGGCGACGGCAAGGTAACGGGGCTGAGGACTCGCGGCGGGTTTATTGTTGATATGGAATGGAAAGGCGGTAAACTGCTGAAAGCCCGCATCACATCTACACTTGGCGGCAACTGCAGGCTGCGTACCTACGAGCCTGTTACGGTCTCCGGCGTTCAGCTCTCGGATGCTTCCGGCGTCAATCCCAACCCTCTCTTTGATTTCATTGACCCGGGCAAACCCCAAAACCAGACCGGCGCAATCCTCAAAGAAGCGCCTGCCATAAAGTCATATACGGTTGATTTTATGACAACTAAAGGGGCTACATACGAAATAATAATTAAAGAAAACTCGTAAGGCGGCTGATATATTTGCCGATAATGTCAAATTCGAGATTGACGACTGTGCCTTTTTGGATTTGGTGGAAGTTTGTAACTTCGTATGTATAAGGGATTATGGCCACTTCAAAGCTGTTATCCTTTGAATTACAGACAGTTAAGCTGACGCCATTGACACAAACGGAGCCTTTTTCAACCGTGATATAGCCCTGGCGCGCCATTTCGCGGTCGAAAGCGTATTCAAACCGGTAGTACCAACTGCCGTCTGCTTCCCGAACTTCAGTGCAGACGGCCGTCGTGTCCACATGCCCCTGAACGATATGCCCGTCGAGCCGCCCGTTCATCAGCATGCTGCGCTCCAGATTGACCTTGTCGCCATCCTTCAGCAGACCGAGGTTTGACCTTTCGAGAGTCTCACGGATAGCTGTAACTGTGTAGCTATCAGCCGTTTTATTCACGACAGTGAGGCATACACCGTTGTGCGCCACGCTCTGGTCAATTTTCAACTCATCAACAAACGAGCATCCAAGGGTGAGATGCACGTTTCCTTTGTCATGTACGACAGCCTTTACGACGGCTGCTTCTTCAATTATTCCTGAAAACATCCGATAAAAATTTTAATTTTGTGACCCCGGTGCGATTCAAACGCACGACCTTCAGAACCGGAATCTGACGCTCTATTCACTAAGCTACGGGGCCCCCCAATAATTTACTTTCAAGGCGCAAAAGTAGCAGAAAAAATCGGATTTTTGATTTTTAAAGCAGAAAAAGTGTATATTTGCACTTATGAAAATATTGTCAATGGTACGCAATTGTCTGATAATGATGATGTTTGTTGCTTTTTCGGCTTGCGACGACATTACGACGTCGCAACTTCCGGGCAAATGGCAACTCAAGACCGTAGAAAAGAACGGCGCGGTTACAACTGTAGATACTGTCTGGTACAATTTCCAGTCGGAATCGGTCTTTTTGCTTCAGTTTTATATGCGGCAGTATGACGAATATGTCAGCCTGTATGGTATGAAAGTGCAGGAAGACAACGATTTAACGATAGAATTAGTGTCGGATGCCTTTTTGGATCTGATAGACTGGGAAGAGAGGATACGGTCTTTTTCTATCGAAAGTCTTGACAGTAAGAAGCTTACGCTTCGAAGCGAGGAAGGGTACCTGTATTCGTTCAACAGATTTTGAAAGATGGAGAAATATTTAGAGCAACTCAATGACAGTCAGCGCAAAGCAGTTCTTTACAACGAAGGTCCGTCGCTTGTAGTGGCGGGTGCGGGGTCGGGCAAGACGCGGGTTCTGACATACAAAATAGCGCACCTGCTTCAAAATGGCTATCAGCCACATTCGATCCTCGCCCTGACGTTTACCAACAAGGCAGCGCGTGAGATGAAGGAACGAATAGCCTCAATTACAGATGAATACGTTACCCGATACCTTTGGATGGGCACTTTTCACTCCATTTTTTACAAGATATTGCGTCGGGAAGCGGCTCATATCGGCTTTCCGGCGGATTTTACCATCTATGACGCCGCCGATTCCAAAAACCTTATCAAGACGATTATCAAAGAGTTGCAGCTTGACGACAAGATTTACCGTCCGGGCTTGATACAGAGCCGGATATCTAATGCAAAGAACTCCCTGATAACGTGTCAGGCGTATCAGCAAAACGGCAAACTGCTTGAGCATGATACACTTAAGGGTATTTCGCAAACATACCGGATATACAACATCTACCAAAACCGCTGTTTCAAAGCCGGAGTGATGGATTTTGACGAGTTGCTGATGGAAACAAACATCCTTTTCCGCGACCACGCCGACGTTTTGCAAAAATACCAGCAGCAGTTCAAATACGTTTTGGTGGACGAATATCAGGATACTAATTTTGCGCAACACCTGATAGTGAGGCGTTTATGTGAAAAACATCACAAAATATTCGTCGTGGGCGACGATGCGCAGAGCATTTATTCGTTTCGCGGCGCGAATATTGACAACATGCTTAGATTTGAAGAGACTTATCCCGACTTCCGCATTTTCCGGCTTGAACGCAATTACCGTTCCACTCAAAATATTGTTGAAGCGGCTAACAGCCTGATAAAGAAGAATGAAGGGCAAATACCCAAAAATGTTTATTCCGAAAAGGAAAAAGGGAGCAAGGTGGCTGTAATATCCTCATATTCAGACATTGAGGAGGCGTATATTGTGGCGGCGCGGATTCTTGAGATGAAGCGGCTGAAAGGGTATGAAAACGCCGATTTCGCTGTTCTGTATCGCACAAACGCACAGTCGCGCATACTCGAAGATACTTTCCGCAAACGGTCTATTCCTTACCGTGTTTATGGCTCGCAGTCGTTTTACCAGCGCAAAGAGATCAAGGATGTGCTTGCTTATCTGCGGGTTATCGTTAATCCACGGGATGAAGAGTCGCTTCGCAGGATAATCAATTATCCCGCACGCGGCATCGGCGGCACGACGCTTGAGAAGTTGCAGTCGGCAGCTAATGAGCTGAATATCAGCCTCTGGGATGTTGTTTGTGCACCCTCCAAGTATGTTAATACGTTGAATAAGGGGACTTTAGGCAAGATTGGCGCTTTTTGCGAGCTTATATCCGGCTTTATTTCCGAAAAAGATGATGTAAATGTCTTTGAAATAACGGAATACGTGATAAAAAAGAGCGGCATGCGCGATGTGCTTTTTGATGACAACTCTATTGAAGGAATGAGCCGGATTGAAAATGTGCAGGAATTGATGAAGGCGACGAAAGAGTTTGTGTCGTTGAGGCAGCAGGAAGGCTCGGAAGACGTGATGCTTAGCGACTTCCTGATGGAGGTGTCGCTGATGACCGACCAGGAAACGGACAATGACGCCAATGCCGATAAGGTTACGATGATGACAGTACATTCGGCTAAAGGGCTTGAGTTTCAGAATGTTTTCATTGTCGGAATGGAGAACATGCTGTTTCCGTCGGCTCTTTCGATGGACAGTCCGCGCGCTATCGAGGAAGAACGCCGCCTGTTTTATGTGGCGATAACCCGCGCTAAGGAAAACTGCATCATCACATACTCCAAAAACCGCTTCCGTAACGGGCAAACGACCTCTTCCTCGCCAAGTTTTTTTATCGCCGATATCGGCGAGCAATATCTTGATTTTGAGGAAGATATAGAGTTGCCTTCGGTGCGCCGGCAGGAAGTCGCCTCTTCGCGGTCTTACTTTTCCGATTCTTCTTTTTCGCGCCCTGCAACAAATTTGTCGCATTTTGGGAATAGCAATCCTACTCCTTCACGGACGCCTCGTTATAGTAAAATATCTGATAATGAGAGAGTTATTCCTTCCAGCGATGCACCTGCTGAAAAAGTTACTTCGTTTGCCGGATTTACGGTTGGCGACAAGGTTGTACATGCCTCTTTCGGAGAGGGGGTCATTGAGTCGTTTGAAGGTAAAGGTAGCGACGCCCGCACGATAGTGGCTTTTAAAAATTCCGGTACGAAGACGTTGTTAATGAAATATGCTAAACTGTTGAAAATATGAGAGATGATATACCTTCGCCGTGCTACATCCTTGAGGAGGAACTTCTGCGTCGCAACCTCGCCCTGATCAAAACTGTCCGCGACCGTGCAGGAGTGGATATTATCCTCGCATTCAAGGCCTTTGCCCTTTGGAAAACTTTCCCGATTTTCCGCGAATACGGTTTCGACACATCCACCGCCAGTTCGGTCAATGAGGCGCAACTCGCTTACGAGGAACTCGGCAGCCCTGCCCACGCCTACTCGCCGGCATATACCGACGACAACTTTCCTGTATTCATGCAGTATAGCAGCCATATTACCTTCAACTCCCTCAGCCAGTTTGAGCGCTATTACCCGTTTATTAAAGCATCCGAGCTGGAAATATCCTGCGGATTGCGCATCAATCCTGAATATTCGCCGGTCGAAACAGCGCTCTACAACCCCTGTTCGCCCGGCTCGCGGATGGGCGTTGTGCGTGAAATGCTTGGTAACAAACTGCCCGATGGAATCGAGGGGTTGCACTTTCATACTCTCTGTGAATCAACATCTTACGCACTTGAAGAAACATTGGATATTGTCGAAAGCAAATTCGGCCAATATTTGAAGCAGATACGCTGGCTGAATATGGGTGGCGGACATCTGATGACGCGGAAAGACTATGATACAGAGCATCTTATCTTTCTGTTAAAATCATTCCGCAACCGATACCCACATATTAAAGTAATACTTGAACCCGGTAGCGCATTTGCTTGGCAGACAGGCTATTTGCTTACTACGGTTGTGGATATAGTTGAAAATAAGGGTATTACAACAGCTATTATTGACGCTTCTTTTGCCTGTCATCTCCCCGACTGCCTTGAAATGCCCTACCAGCCTGAAATCCGCGGCGCATTGCAGATTCATCATAGCGAACCGGACTGTAATAGCGAGCGCGTCGAATCATCAGCGCATACCTACCGTATCGGCGGCAACAGCTGTTTGAGCGGCGATTTCATCGGCTATTGGTCATTTCCCAGTCCTTTACAAATCGGAGACCGGATAATTTTTGAAGATATGCTGCATTACACAACTGTCAAAACAACAATGTTTAACGGCGTTCCACACCCCGCAATAGCCGTCAAACACAAAGACGGATCTGTCGAAATCCTCCGCCGGTATTCTTACGAAGACTACAAAAACAGAATGTGCTAAACTTTTAATTATAAACAAAATGAAAGGAAAAATTATTCTAACTGTTTTGTTGTCAAGTGTTTTGATAACAAATGTTTGCGGACAGAGACGTCCGTTTAACCGTCCGATCACCCGTCAGGATACCCTGCGCGGGAGTATCACCCCCGAACGGGCATGGTGGGATCTGGCTTATTATCATTTGAGCGTGAAGGTAAATCCTGCTGACAGCTCTTTTGAAGGGCAAAATATAGTCGAGTATCGCGTGATTGAGCCTAATCAGCTGATGCAGATTGATTTGCAAGAACCAATGACTATTTCAAAAATCACTCAAAACGGTGAGGAACAGGACTTTGTGAGGGACGGAAACGCATGGTTTGTAACGCTTAAAAATCCGCAAATCAAAGGTGCGAGAAATCAAATTATCGTTGAATACGGCGGCAAACCTCAAAGAGGGGTGAACTGGGGGACGGACGAGAAAGGTCGCCCGTTTGTTACAACGTCCAATCAGGGTTTGGGTGGCAGTTCGTGGTGGCCTTGCAAAGACCATCCTTCCGACGAACCCGACAGCATGCTGATGAGTATTACTTTCCCCGGCAAACTGATGGACGTTTCCAACGGAAGGCTGCGAAAAGTGCAGAAAAACCGCGACGGAACAAAGACGGCGCACTGGTTTGTCGCCAACCCGATAAACAATTACGGTGTCAATATCAATGTGGGTAACTACGTGAATTTCAGCGATATATTCAAGGGCGAAAAAGGCGATCTCGACTGCAACTACTGGGTTATGGATTACAACATAGACAAAGCGAAAATTCAGTTCAAGCAGGCGCACCAGATGCTTGAGGCTTTTGAACACTGGTTTGGGCCGTATCCTTTTTACGAAGACGGTTACAAGCTCGTGGAAGTGCCTTATGCCGGCATGGAACATCAAAGCTCGGTTACTTATGGTAACGGCTTTAAAAACGGCTATGGCGGGCGCGACGTCAGTTTTACCGGTATCGGCATGAGGTTCGATTTTATCATCATCCACGAGTCGGGGCATGAATGGTTTGCCAATAGCATCACCAACAGCGACGAGGCCGACATGTGGATTCACGAAAGTTTTACCGCTTATGCCGAAAACCTGTTTGTGGAGTATTTTTGGGGCAAAGACACCGGCGCGGCCTATTGCCGCGGAACGCGCATGGGCATTATGAACGACCGCCCCGTCGTCGGAACGTATGGCGTAAACCGTCCGGGTTCGAGAAGCGACATGTACTATAAAGGCGCCAATATGCTCCACACTATCAGGCAGTTAGTTGATGATGACGAGAAATGGCGACGGTTATTGCACGGGCTTAACGTCGCTTTTTATCACCAGACCGTGAATGCCGGACAGATTGAAGATTTCATGATCAAGGAAACGGGACTTGAGTTGAAGCCCGTTTTCGACCAGTATCTGCGCGACACCCGCATCCCGACGCTCGAATATGCTTTCACGAACGACGGAATACGCTATCGGTGGGGCAATTGCGTGAACGACTTCAATATGAAGATAAAAGTTTATATCAACGGGAAAATGCACTGGCTTCAGCCTACGCAACGCTGGGAAAACCTCACTTTAGGCTCAGGCGAAAAATGTCAATCTTTTGAATGTGACAAGGATTTCTATGTAGCGTCGTTCCATGTTGCCGACATAGAATGACCGCCGGTTTTTTACGAGCCGGCGTTTATTGCGTCATTGCGAGGTACGAAATCATCCAGAAATTTGTATAAATGATTCAATTAACTGGATTGCTTCACTGCGTTCGCAATGACGGTCGCACACTGCAACCTTAACAAGGTTCAAAACCTTGTTAAGGTTTGAATTTGCAGTTGTTGCCCTGTTTACCATTGCTTATCTCTTTTACGACTCTTGGCTTGCTGGGCTTGGATTTTTTTGACCTTTTCCTGCGTATCTTTCTCATCCTGCAGGAAGGCGTCGAGCATCTGTTGGGCATTGTCGCGGCTCAACTGCTCGTTCTGCTGCTGTTCCTGCTGCGTCTGCTGCTCTTTCTGTTCCTGCTGCTGTTGCTGCTGGTCTTGCTGCTGCTGGTCTTGTTGCTGCTGGTCCTTGTTCTGTTCCTGCTCTTTCTGCTCGTCGTTCTTGTCCTGGTTCTGGTCTTGCTGCTGCTGTTGCTGTTGTTGCTGTTGTTGCAGCAGTTTCTGCGCCAAAGCAAGGTTGTAGCGCGTCTCTTCGTCGGTAGGGTTGAGGCGCAGCGACTGCTTGTAAGCCTCTACGCTCTTCTCGTATTCCTGACT
>JAISTJ010000020.1 GCA_031272655.1 Tannerella sp. | reverse complement strand
CCCAACATGAAGCAACCCGGATGGTTTACCATCAATGCCTACACGAATAGCGCCAAGGTCTATTATTACAGGAACTTCCGCATCGCCAAAGGCGCCGTGCCTCTCTACGACCGCCTGACGACCGACGGCAAAATCATCACTTACGGCATCACGTTCGACGTGGGCAAATCAACGATTAAGCCCGAATCGATGAGCGAAATCAACCGCATCGCCACGCTGATGAAAGAGAATCCCGACCTGAAATTCTCGGTCGAAGGTCATACCGACAACACCGGCTCGGCAGCCACCAACCAGACTTTGAGCGACGCCCGCTCGAAAGCCGTCTTGGACAAGCTCGTCGAACTCGGCATAGACTCTTCGCGCCTCTCGTCGGCTGGCAAAGGTCAGAACTCGCCCATCGCCGACAACTCGACCGACGAAGGACGGGCTAAGAACCGGCGGGTGGAGTTTGTGAAAATGTGATAAACATTTTTTCGGAACGGCTTGCAAGAGAGTTGGCGGCGAGTTCGCCGTCTATGGCAGAGGATATTATGCCGCCGGCATATCCGGCGCCTTCGCCGCAGGGATATAGCCCCTTCAGGCGGATATGCTGCATTGTGGCAGGGTCTCTTGTGATGCGCACCGGCGATGAGGTGCGGGATTCGATAGCTACCATTACCGCTTCGTTGGTCAGGAATCCGCGTGAAACTTTGTCGAACATCCGGAAACCTTCTTTAAGGCGGGTTGTGATAAATTCCGGAAGCCATTGGTGAAGTGGGGATGAAATTATTCCCGGACTGTATGAAGTTGCCGGAAGGTCTTTTGACAGGCGGTTGTTCAGGAAGTCGGCCATTCGCTGCGCAGGGGCTGTCTGACGGCTTCCGCCTTGTTGCCATGTTAGGTTCTCTAATTGTTGTTGGATATTCAGGATTGATTCTGCGGGATGGCGTTCGGAGTGGTTTTGGGGATTATTTTCTGGATTGCTTCGTTCCTCGCAATGACGAAAAAAAGAGGGGTCGCAATGACGAAAAAAAGAGGGGTCGTAATGACGGGACAAAGAGGAGCGGGAAAAAGAGGGGTCGCAATGATGGAAAAAAGGCAAGTCCTCAGGCCGTATCTCCACAACGATTCCGGCATTTGCCCAGCGGGAGTTGCGGTTGGAGGGAGACATGCCGTTTACTACAACCTGACCGTTAGCGCTGGCAGCAGGTACAATGAAGCCACCCGGACACATACAAAACGAATAAACGCCGCGACCACCCGACTGCGCCGTGAAAGAATACTCGGCTGCAGGCAGAAAAGCGCCGCGTCCGTCAGCCGAATGATAGCGGATACGGTCAATCAGTTCCTGCGGATGTTCGAGCCGCACTCCCACAGCAATCCCTTTCGCCTCTGTAAATATCTCATTGTCAAAAAGATACCGGTAAACATCCCGCGCCGAATGTCCCGTAGCAAGAATTACAGGGCCGGAAAATTCGCGTCCGTCGGCCGTTTGAATGCCAACTACCTCATTATTAACCAATAAAAGCGATGTCATGCAAGTATTGAAATGCACTTCGCCGCCGCAACGAATGATAGTTTTACGGATATTTTCAATGACGCGCGGCAGTTTGTCGGTGCCGATATGCGGGTGTGCATCGCTAAGGATAGAGGCGCTTGCCCCGTGTTGGCAAAGGATATTCAAAATTCTATCAACAGAGCCGCGTTTCTTGCTGCGAGTGAACAGTTTGCCGTCGGAAAAAGCCCCTGCGCCCCCTTCGCCGAAGCAGTAGTTAGATTCGGGGTTAATCCTGTGTTCGCGACTGATGAGTGCGATGTCCTTTTTGCGTTCATGCACATCTTTACCACGCTCAATAACAATGGGTTTCAGGCCAAGCTCTATCAATCTTAGGGCTGCAAAAAGTCCGCACGGACCGGCTCCGACGACAATGACCGGTTGCAAGCCGCTAACATCCTTATAATCAATATGTTGATACTCAAGCGAAGGTGGCTCTTCATTGATAAACGCCCTTACCGTGAGATTAACGAAGACTTGCCGCTGCCGGGCGTCAATAGAACGTTTGACAACTCTGACGGCACAAACTTCCGAAGCTTCAAAGCCCGTTTCACTGCAAAAAACCGCGCGTATATTATCCTCATTATGAGCTTCTACAGGGAAAACTCTTAAGTTAATTTCTTTAATCATAAATACTTTAATGACAAATTTTCAGACTGCAAAGGTAAATTTTTTATAAAAAAATTCGATTTTTTATTGCAGATAAAAAAAAAATTACTAACTTTGCGCCCGCTTTACGTAATCTCTGTCGGTAAAAAGTGAGACCCGTTACATTGCGTTTTGTTATTTGTAAACATATAAAGAGCTAATAGACAATGGATTTAATTAAAATTGCAGAAGAATCATTTGCTACTAATAAAGAGCATCCTGCATTCAACAGTGGAGATACGGTTACTGTTTCGTATCGTATCAAGGAAGGAAACAAAGAGCGCGTTCAGCAGTATCGTGGTGTTGTGATCAGCATCACCGGTGAAGGCGTCAAGAAACGTTTTACAGTGCGTAAAATATCCGAAAATATAGGCGTGGAGAGGATTTTCCCGTTAGAATCGCCTTTTATTGAGAGCATTGCTATCAATAAGCGCGGTAAGGTACGCCGTACAAAACTTTATTACCTGCGTCAGCTGACCGGCAAGAAGGCGCGTATAAAGGAAAAAAGAGTTAATTCATAAGTTTTAAAAAAAAATTGCTTAATTTCATGTGCTTTCAGAGGCTGTCCCGTGAGGAGACAGCCTCTGTTTTATTAAGCCGCTAAAAATCAGCGCAATTAGGTGTTCTGGGGAAAGGAATCACATCCCGTATGTTAGCCATTCCGGTAACGAAGAGCAGCAGCCTCTCGAAGCCCAGCCCGAAACCCGCATGAGGGCAGGCGCCGAAACGACGGGTATCAAGATACCACCACATATCTTTCATAGGAATGTTCATCTCTTTGATGCGCGACATAAGTTTGTCGTAATCAGCCTCACGCTCGGAGCCGCCGATAATCTCGCCAATCTTAGGGAAAAGCACGTCCATCGCCCTGACAGTCTGATCGTCATCGTTAAGCTTCATGTAAAACGCCTTTATTTCCTTCGGATAATCGGTCAGGATTACGGGACGTTTGAAATGTTGCTCCACAAGGTAACGTTCATGCTCGGAAGCGAGATCTGCGCCCCAGAAGACAGGAAACTCGAACTTATGACCGCCTGCAATAGCCTCTTCGAGAATCTTGATTCCCTCGGTATAAGTTACGCGGGCAAAAGGCTCTTTCAGTACGCCTTCAAGCCTGATTATAAGCTCTTTATCGAAGTGGTCGTTTAGGAACTGCACATCATCTCGGCAGTTTTCTAAAGCCCATGATACACAATACTTTATAAACTCTTCCGCAAGATCCATATTGTCTGTGATGTCATAGAAAGCCACTTCCGGCTCTATCATCCAAAACTCGGCCAAATGCCGCGGGGTATTGGAGTTTTCGGCGCGGAAAGTCGGCCCGAAAGTATAGATAGCGCCAAGTCCCATAGCTGCAAGTTCGCCTTCGAGCTGTCCTGAGACAGTCAGGCTCGCCTGTTTGCCGAAGAAATCGCTGTCATAAACCACGTTCCCCTGCTCATCTTTCTTAATATCAGACAGATTCATTGTTGTAACCTGAAACATCTGACCTGCACCTTCGCAGTCGGACGCAGTGATTATCGGGGTGTGGAAATAGAAAAACCCGCGGTCGTGGAAAAACTTGTGAATAGCATACGCCATGTTATGACGGATGCGGAAAACAGCCCCGAAAGTGTTTGTACGCGGCCTCAAATGGGCTATCTCGCGCAAAAACTCCATTGAATGGCCTTTCTTCTGCAGCGGATAAATATTCGGGTCTGCTGTTCCAAGCACTTCAATTATATCTGCCTGAACTTCAACGCTTTGGCCTTTACCTTGAGACTGTACAAGTTTTCCCGTAACGCTCAGACATGCACCTGTAGTAACGGGTTTGAGGGCGTCTTCGCCGAGTTTCTCAAGGTCGGCTACGATTTGGATATTATTTATCGTAGAGCCGTCGTTAAGCGCTATAAAAGCTACTTGTTTGCTCCCCCTGCATGTACGCACCCATCCCCTTATGTTAATATCCTGTCCGTATGATACTTTTTTTAAAGCATCAATAATCTTTGTTCGTTTCATCAATGTTAAAATTTATAACTGTTACTCGAAAGCCCCCATCCGGAGCGCATTTACTTCCTGTTCCGACAGATAGCGCCATTTGCCCCGTCCGAGATTTTTCTTTGTAAGACCTGCGAAATAAACGCGGTCAAGTTTAATTACGTGATAACCAAGCATTTCAAACATACGTCTGACGATACGGTTTTTGCCTGAATGTATCTCAATACCGATTTGGCTCTTGTCCTGTTCATCGGCGTAGCTGATGGCATCGGCATGGATTTCGCCGTCTTCAAGCTCAATTCCGTTGGCGAGCTTCTCCATATCCTCGATTTGAACCTCATGGTCTAACCACACGTGATAAATCTTCTTCTTCTTGAAAGACGGGTGCGTCAGTTTGGCAGCCATCTCGCCGTCATTAGTGAGAAGCAGCACGCCTGTGGTGTTGCGGTCGAGCCTGCCGACGGGGTAAATCCTTTCGGGACAGGCGTTTTTGACTAAGTCCATGACAGTCTGCCTGTTCTGCGGGTCATCGGATGTCGTTACGCAGTTTTTCGGCTTGTTGAGGAGGATATAAATCTTGCTTTCGAGCTTCACCGGCTGGTCGTTGAAAGTAACCTTGTCAGCCCTCGTAATCTTTGTGCCGAGTTCTGTAATGACCTCATTATTAACCTTTATCGCACCTGCCTGTATGAACTCGTCAGCCTCCCTGCGCGAGCATACGCCTGCATTGGCGAGGTATTTGTTCAAGCGGATAGGAGCTGTCGGGTCGGTAATAACGTCCTGATACCTGATTGGCGTTGGCAGTGGCTTGGGAGCCTTCTGGCGGCGCGGTTTCTGATTGTTGTTGTTGCGGTTGTTGAAGCCGCCGCCCTGACGTTTCTGATAGCCACCCTGATTGTAGTTGCCGCCCTGATTGCGCCTGTTACCTTGCTGGTAGCCACCGCTGTTGCCATGCTGCTGATAGCCGCCTCCCTGTTTGTTGTAACCGCCACCCTGCTGGTAGCCGCCTTGCTGATAACCACCCTGTTGCTGGTAGCCGCCTTGGTGGTAATTGCCTCCGCCTTGCTGGTAACCGCCCTGTTGCTTGTAGCCGCCACCCTGCTGGTAGTTGCCGTACTGCTGCGGACGGTTTTGTTGATAGCCTCCGCCCTGCTGGTAATTGCTTTTGGTGTAACCACCCTGTTGCTGGTAGCCGCCTTGGCGGTTTTGGGGTTGATCATAGCTATTACGCTGATAATAACCGCTTTGATTGTTCCCATAGCCTCTGTTTTGTTGGTAACCGCCCTGGTCTCCATAGTCGCGGCGCTGATAGCCGCCCTGCTCTCCTTGCTGATACTGACGCCTTTGGTAACCACCGCCGCCTTCCGGGTTATTTCTCTGAAAATCACCGTCTTCGCCTCTGTTAGCAGAATAGTAATTGTTCTGCTGGTATGATGACGACTGGCGTGTCTGACCGAATAACGGCTGGTAAGGTCTGCTTTCGGGAACCGCCCTGTTGTAATCAACTTTGCGCGTGTCCTTGATACGCAGGCGTTTAGATTTAGGCTTTGCGCCGTAATCTTCTGACTGGCTGCTTGTTTCAGCATAATTCTCTTTCTTCTCTCCGCTTACACTTTCCTGTGCCGGAGCGCTTTGAATGTCATTTCTCTCTGTTGAGTCCATTTTGTTTGTAATTTTATTGAGTTTAAATTCTATTTTGCAATCCTCACGATTGCATTTAATTGATAATCAAATTCCTGTATAATTTTCCGGCGTAATACCCAGCAACTCGTTTTTAATATCGTTAGACAGTTTGAGTGAGTTGATGAATTGGTGAATTGAATTTTTAGAAATTTCCTTGTTTACGCGAGTTAATTCTTTTAATGTTTCGTAAGGTTGGGGATAATTTTCTCTTCTAAGTATCGTTTGAATCGCTTCGGCAACGACCGCCCAGTGATTACTCAAATCCCGCTCTATTGCAGAGTTGTTGAGCAGCAGTTTGTTAAGCCCTTTTGTTATACTCTTGAAAGCTATTAAGTTATGCGCCAAAGGAACGCCTATGTTGCGCAAGACTGTTGAATCGGTGAGATCTCTCTGAAGGCGCGATATGGGCAACTTGGCGCTAAGGTGCTCCAAAAGGGCGTTTGCAACTCCGAGATTGCCTTCCGCATTCTCAAAATCTATCGGATTAACTTTGTGGGGCATCGCCGACGAACCTATCTCTCCGGCTTTGATTTGCTGATGAAAGTAATCCATTGATATATAGGTCCATACGTCGCGACAAAGGTCTGTCAAAATTGTGTTGATGCGCTTCATGGCGTCGAACATCGCCGCAAGCGTGTCGTAATTGGATATCTGGGTCGTCCACTGTTCGCGGACCAGCCCCAGACGCTCGGAGACAAACTTGTCGGCGAGCGCTTTCCAGTCGTACTGCGGATAGGCTGCGTTGTGGGCGTTGAAATTGCCGGTGGCTCCCCCGAACTTGGCAGTGAACGGTATGTGTTTCAGCACTTCCGTCTGCTTCTCAAGCCTGTAAACGAAGACCTGTATCTCTTTGCCGAGCCGCGTAGGCGATGCGGGTTGCCCGTGTGTCCGCGCAAGCATCGGCACATCTTTCCATTCTTCGGCAAACTGCTTCAGTTTGGTTATAATTTCTGTAATATCCTGATAATAAACATTTTGCAACGCCTCTTTAAGCGATAGCGGTACGGAGGTGTTGTTTATGTCCTGTGAAGTAAGCCCGAAATGGATAAACTCCTTATATTCAGATAGTTGAAGGGCGTCAAACTTTTCTTTAAGGAAGTATTCCACTGCTTTAACATCGTGATTTGTGATTTTCTCAATCTCCTTTATCCGTGCGGCATCATGAACAGTGAAATCGCTGTAAATCAGGCGCAAATCCATTTTTAAACGATTGTTGGAATTGAGGTCTTTAAGTTGGGGTAGAAATTCACTGAGGAAGATAAAGTATTCGGTCTCCACGCGGACGCGGTATCGTATCAAAGCCCACTCCGAGAAGTAGTCTGCGAGGGTTTCCGTCTTGTCCCTATAGCGCCCGTCAACAGGCGAGATGGCTGTTAATGCCGATAAATCCATAATCAATCTCAAATGTGCCTAAAGGTAACTGTAAAATGGAGCTTGTTTGTACTTAATTTCAAGTGGGCGTTGACGGATTCGAACCGCCGACCCTCTGCTTGTAAGGCAGACGCTCTGAACCAGCTGAGCTAAACGCCCAATGTTGCTTATTGTGTATTCTTTCACAAACGCGGTG
>JAISTJ010000184.1 GCA_031272655.1 Tannerella sp. | reverse complement strand
CCGGTGGGTAATGAAGTGGTTGCTTCAGATGAGAATTTCTTTGCTTGGTGCAGTGCGCCGGGTACAATATCCGTGCGCGGGGCAACTTGCGACAGGGTCGAGGTGTTTGATTTGATGGGGCGGCTTGTTTATTCTTCATTTACAGAATTACAGAATTTTCAGAATTTACAGGAAAATATACTGAACGCTAAGAACGGAACGACTCAAAGTCGCGAAGATGATAATTCTTTGCGTCTTAAGAGCTTAGCGCCCTTTGCGTTTAGTATTGAGAACATTAAGGCGGGGATTTATTTTGTCCGGTGCGGCGGCGAAAGCGTTAAAGTTGTTGTTAGGGATTGATTAAATGACGTGGTACTTGTGTTGTGAGTTATTCTACTATGAAGAGGTCTTCGTCTTCTTTTTTCATAAGGTACTCTTCCCGGGCAAACTGTTCCAGACCGTCTTTGCTGGTCTGCAGTTCCTCAAGTTTCTTGCGATTACGCTCTATATCCTCACGATAACGTTTGATTTCATTCTCAAGTGAACGAATTTTTTCATCGTAGCGGTAACGGTTATATAGATTGGAATCGCCTATCATAAAGGTAATTACAAAAAAAATAATTGTAACTAACCAGTACTTGTTAAGTCGCGCAATGTATTTCTTATAAAAATCTATAAATTTGGACATCTTCGAAAAGTTTTCGCAAAAGTAGAAAAAAATTTTGTATTTTTGTACGCAAATCAGGAAAAAAGATGGAAGATTATATCGTTTCGGCAAGAAAATACAGACCCTCGACATTCAGGGATGTTGTAGGTCAAAAGTCGCTTACAACTACTTTGAAGAACGCAATACAGACAGGCAAACTCGCTCATGCATATCTGTTTTGCGGACCTCGTGGCGTTGGCAAGACTTCCTGCGCCCGTATTTTTGCTAAAACTATAAATTGTCAGAATCGCACCTCTGAAGGAGAGGCATGTAACGAGTGTGAATCGTGCCGCTCATTCAATGAACAACGCTCTTTCAACATTCGTGAACTTGACGCCGCTTCCAACAATTCGGTGGACGATATCCGCCTGTTGACGGAAGAAGTGCGCGTAGGCGTCCAAATTGGAAAATATAAAGTGTTTATCATAGATGAGGTGCACATGCTTTCTACTCAGGCATTTAACGCTTTTTTAAAGACGCTTGAAGAGCCTCCTGCACATGCCATTTTCATCTTGGCTACTACAGAAAAACAAAAAATTCTACCAACTATTCTCTCACGCTGCCAGACGTATGATTTTGCGAGGATAACTGTTGACGATATTGTTGAACATCTGCAATATGTTGCTGCTCAGGAAAATATAACTGCCGAAACAGAAGGATTAAACGTGATAGCGCAAAAAGCGGATGGCGGTATGCGCGACGCACTTTCTATTTTCGATCAAGTTGCGAGCTATACTAATGGTAATATAACATACCAATCTGTTATTGAGAATCTTAACGTCCTTGATTATGAATATTATTTTCGTATGACCGATGCGGCTCTTGGTGGCGACGTCCGTGCATGTTTGCTAACACTTAACGAAATATTAAGCAAAGGCTTTGATGGTCAGAATGTTATTACCGGTTTGGCTTCTCATTTCCGCGACCTGCTTGTATGCAAGGATGAAGCAACGCTTGTTCTGTTTGAGGCAGGTTCTGCGGTGCGAGACCGCTACAAGATGATGGCGCAACGTTGTCCCGATACTTTGCTCTTTGACGCGATAGATATAGCAAACCGTTGCGACCTCGATTACCGCAACAGCCGCAATAAACGGCTGTTGCTTGAGTTGACGCTGATACAGATATGTCAGCTGACTTCAAATTCTTCGTCTTCAGACGAGGCTAAAAAAAAAACTCTGATTAAGCCACTTGATGGCTCGGAACCTGCGTCTGCACCTGTACCTGCCGCATCTGCCCCCCAACCGCCTGCCCAATCGCCTGCCCAACCTAAACCCGCCGCGCCCGTAGCTGCACCGCAGCCGCAACAGCCTGTAGTGCGGCGTTCAACTTCAATCAAAGAACTAATGAAAGCCGGCGCAGCGGAGACTACCGACGTGAAATCACCTGATAATAAACCTGTTAGCAACAAGAACGCCGGTAAAAATTTCACGCAGGAGGAATTGATAAAATTTTGGATAGCATACGCCGAAAGTCTGTCGGCGGCAAAAGAGCATTTGAAAAACACGCTTCTCAACTGCCAGCCTGTTCTGAAAGGGGATTTGACCTTAGAAGTAGCCGTTTACAATCCTATCCAGAACGACGAATTGACCGATTGCAGCGCCGAATTGCTGTCTTTCCTCAGGAAAAACCTTAATAATGAGCATATTAAAATGCAAATTATCATTACCGAAAAGGAAGAGCAGGATATTATTTATACCGCTACCGACAAATATAAATACTTGGCAGACAAGTACCCCAGCTTGGAAAAGCTACGTGAGACGTTCGATCTGACGCTTGTGTAGTTTAGATCTGTTTGATAAATGCCCGCCTTGTTTTATGGTGTTCGGTGCGGAAATAGTCCCACTGAGCCTGTATTGCGTTGTTTGTTTCGAGTTCGGGGTTGCTTTCCGCATATACCGAACCAAGGCTTATATATCTTGGGATTAAGTCATTGAATATCAGGGCATTAACTCCTTTTCCGCGATATTCGGGAAGCACTCCCATGAGATAGAGATCTATAATCTTAGGCTTTGAATATAAGGCTTTTAGCAGATGGATAAAGCCGAACGGGAAGAACGACCCGCGCGCCTTTTGCATCGCGTGTGAAAGGTTCGGAAGCGTGATGGCAAAACCGGCGATGGCATCGTCCGACTCCCTGACAATGAGCGTTATAAGGTCAAGGCGCAGCATCGGAATATACATTTTGACGTAATAATCAATCTGTTCCGGCGAAAGCGGCGTAAAACCGTACAAATGGGCATAAGCGGCATTGAGTGTCTCGAAAATCCTGCGTGCATAAGGCCATATCTCCTTGCGTTTCTTGAACTTAAGTATCCGCAAGCCGTATTTTTTCTTTACAATCTCGCCTATCCGGAGATGCTTTTCGGGCACGGCTTCGGGTATCCAGATTTTAAATTCTTTCCAGTCTTGGTCTTTCGTAAAACCCATTCGTTCAAGGTGTTGCGGGTAGTATGGGAAATTATAAATTGCCGCCATAGTGCCGATCTGGTCGAAGCCTTGGATGAGCATGCCCTCGTGATCCATATCGGTAAAGCCCAACGGCCCGTGCAGCGCCGTCATTCCTTTTTCCTTAGCCCATGCCGTAACCGCCCCGAAAAGCGCGTCCACAACCTCGGCGTCGTCAATAAAATCAACGAACCCGAAGCGTGCGTGCCGCTCGTTATGAATACGGTTGCACTCGCGGACTATGATGCCCGCAATGCGCCCGGCAATTTTACCGTCCTTATACGCGAGGTAATAAACAGCCTCGCAGTCGTGGAAAGCAGGATTTTTGTCTTCCGACAGCGTCATCATCTCCTCGTCAATCAACCCCGGCACATAGTACGGATCGCCCTTGTAGAGGTCAATCGGAAACTTCACGAACCGCCGCAGTTCTGTTTTATTCCTGACTTGTTTAATCTCAATGCTCATATAGTATTATTTGCTGCAAAATTAATCAATTTTTTCAAACGACAAAATTTTTTTCAGAACAAATTTTTCAGCAATTTTTCAATTTCAAGTCTCATTGCCGACTGTGAGCAATGGAAATTGTTGATAATTACTGCAACCACGTACATTTTGCCGTCTTTTTCAACATAACCGGCATAACTGCGTACACGGCTCATGCTGCCGCTTTTCAGCCGCGCCTTACCCTGAAGAGCGCTTCCTTTAAGGAAATTGCGCACCGTGCCTTCTTCGCCGACACGCGGTAACGATTGTATAAAATCCTTAGAATTAGGCGATTTGGTGGCCATATAAGACAAAACACGGCATAAAAAGCGGGCTGAAAGCTTATCGGTAGGCGCCAGCCCGCTGCCGTCCGACATCCAAAGGGGCGATGTGTCAAAACCCTTATCATTCCAGTGCTTGTGAAGGATATATGCGCCTTTTTCAAACGAAGAAACCGACTCGGTGCACCGCAATCCGATTGTCTTCAAAAAAGCGTCGGCATAAAGGTTGCTGCTAACGTTGTTGGTAATGCGTATCAGGTCTTTAAGCGGACGTGAGTATGTAGTAATCAGGACTTTACGTGATGTGTCGTCATTGAAAACAGAGTGAGGCGGCACGGAAATGGAAGAGTCTGCAAAATTGTTTTGTTCCTCGTATTGATACCCAGCGGAATCTTCCTTCAAAATCCTGTAACAGGAAGGTTTTCCGGTTACGGAAATACCTGATAGAGAGAGCATTTCATTAAGTAGCCATGCCGAATAAAGCGGCGGGTCGGGGATATCGCCGTCCAACCGGTAGGCAGCGCGTCCGGCCGGCACCACTCCATAGAGCCACCGCTCAGATGAATACGGATGACCGACTATATAACAACTGTCTTTGCCGCCTGTTTTCAGATAGTTATGAAACCGCATGTCGGGCATCGAAGGCTCCGTGCGTTCAATCACAGGCTTATTGCGTTCCGTATTAATGAATAGCGAAAAGCTGTTGTCGAAAACGTTAATCCCGTAGCATCCCTGCCCGTAGTAACTGCCGAGGTCTTCGCGCAGCCATTTCATCGAGACGCCTTCGGTGTCAAACACGCTTTCATCAGCAATAACAGCCCCCGTAACTGCCTTAATACCAACATTCTTAACCGCCGAGACCCATTCCCTGAAAACCGCATCGCGCACCGGGTCTTTCAGCTCGGCAGACCCTAATGACGGATCGCCGCTACCGCAGATGAAAATATTACCGTGCAGAACGCTGTCCTGAATAACCCCGTCGTAAGAAATCTCTGTACTATAGCGGTAATCAGCCCCAAGAAGTTCGAGCGCCGTTGCCGTAGTAACAGTTTTCATCACCGACGCCGGAATAACCTCTCTGTCAGCATCATAGCTATAGAGCGCCGAATCGCGCCCGGCCTCCGTTACCATGAACGAAACCGACGCCCCCTGCATAAACGGAGACGACACAAACTGCTCAACAGCGCTACGCTTTTGCGCAAACATCTGAAAAACAGGCAACAGACAAAAAAACAATAGACTTTTATTCATAAAAATAATACTGCAAAGGTAATCAATTTTGAATTTGAAACGGCAGTATAAAATTTTTTTGTACTTTTGACGTTCATATTTAGATAACAGATTAAAATCAAAAAAGATGAAATATAAGAAAATAAAAGGGAGAAATAGCTTGATAATAAGCTTATTATTGATTTCTGCAGTTGCCTTTTCACAAAACAACCAGCAACAGCAGCAGGGGATAGAGAAGTTGAAGATGGACCCGAAATTGCGATACGGGAAGTTGGATAACGGACTTACTTACTATATCAGACATAACGAGTTGCCCAAAGAGCGGGCGGAGTTTTATATTGTTCAAAATGTAGGGTCGCTTCAGGAGGAAGAAACCCAGCGCGGATTAGCGCATTTCCTTGAACACATGGCTTTTAACGGGTCGAAAAACTTTCCCGCGAAGACCGGTATTCAGGATTATGTGGAAAGTATCGGCATGAAAAACGGCGAAAACCTGAATGCTTATACCGGCTTCGAGCAAACCGTCTATACGCTTATGAATGCGCCTGTTGCGACCGAAGGCGTGGTAGATTCGTGCTTGCTGATTTTGCATGACTGGTCGTCGTTCCTGCTGCTCGAAGACGATGCTATTGAGAAGGAACGCGGCGTCATTAGGGAAGAATGGCGTACCAGAAGCGGGGCGCAAATGCGTGTTCTGGAGCAGCAACTCCCGGAACTGATGCCCGAAAGCAAGTACAGCGTCCGCTTGCCGATTGGCGACATAAATATCATAAATACATTCCCGGGCGACGTTTTAAGGAATTACTATAAAAAATGGTATCGTCCTGATTTACAGGCTATTATCATCGTCGGGGATATTGATGTGGACAAAGTCCAAGCGAAGATAAAAAAGATGTTCGCCGACATCTCAATACCTGTTAATCCGGCTGAAAGAAAGCGGTACGGAGTGCCAGACAATCCGTCGCCGCTTGTATCTATAGCAAAAGATAAAGAGCTGACTAACATTACGTTAGAGATTTATTACAAACATGAAACGATGCCGGACATAGTCAAGGGCACGATTGCTGATTTCCTGACGCAATACAACAAAGCGGTGATATCCCAGATTATGAGCGAGCGTTTCGCAGATATTGTGCAGAAGTCGAACCCGCCGTTTGTGGCTGCATACGCCGGTGATGACTATTTCTACATCAGCAAAACTAAAGACGCATGGTCGTCGGGCGCATTGGTGAAAGACGGCAATATTGAACGGGCGATGAAAGCGTTAGTCGCTGAAACAGAGAGAGTTAAGCAGCATGGTTTCACTGAAGCCGAGTATCAGAGAGCGCGAGACAATATCCTGAAATCGTATGAAACGGCTTATAAAGAGCGGGATAAACAGCAAAACAGTGTTTTTGCGCAAGAATATATTGACAACTTCACCGATGGCGAGTGCATTCCGGGCATAGAGGCCGAATATGAGATAATTAAATATATAGCCCCGAATTTCCCGTTGGAAGGCGTCAATACATTCGTCAAGGAGCTGTTTAACGAAACGGAAGGCGGCAAGAATATTGTCATCAGCCTGACCGGTCCCGACAAAGCAGACATCAAGTATCCGACTAAGACCGAGCTTCTTAATATGTTTATTGCCGCAAGCAGCGAAAAAATTGAAATAAAGAAGGAAAAGGAAATCAGCAAGATACTTATCCCCAATCTGCCGGCGCCCGGGAAAATTGTCAGCGAGCGCGAAGACCCATTGTTTGGCGCCACATTGTTTACTTTGAGCAACGGCGTGCGTGTAGCAGTGAAAAAGACTGATAATAAGGAAGATGAGATACTGATGACAGCCACAAGTCCGGGCGGCCTGACCCTATTCAAAGACGACAAGGATATATGGAACTGCAAGGTTATCAACAAGGCAATACAAATAGGCGGTCTCGGCAATTTCAGCGCTTCGGACATGTACAAGGCGATTGCGGGAAAGAATGTGTCTCTGAGCGCCGGTATCGGCGACGCTTATGAAATTATTAACGGCTCGGCGTCGCCTTCCGATCTCAAAACATTGTTTGAGCTTATCTATCTGCAAGTTACGTCCATGCGTCAGGATGACGACGCCTACAAATCGTTTGAAGAGCGTGTGAAGTCGGAACTTGAAAATCAACAACTTAGCCCATGGATTGCGTTCAGTGACACTGTTTCGGCAACCGTTTACAACAATAACCCGCGTAATGAACGTCTAAGAGCGGCTGATTTCGACAAAGTTAACTATCACCGCATGTTGGAAATGTATAACGAACGGTTTGCCGATGCGTCCGATTTTATTTTCACTTTTGTCGGGAATGTCAATTTGGACGCTCTCCGCCCGTTCTTTGAGCAGTATCTCGCAACCCTGCCGTCTCTGAAAAGGATTGAGAAAGGCGATGAAAATCAGGTTACCCCGTTTGTCAAAGGCAAAATCGAACGTCATTTTTCACGCGAATTGGAAACGCCAAAGTCCACTATCGGATTGCTGTATTCGGGTGAAATGCCATACAATAAAAAGAATATCATTACATCCCAGCTGCTTAGCAATATCCTTGACCTTGTTTATACTGAGAAAGTGCGCGAGAACGAGAGCGCTTCTTACGGCGTGCAGACAAGCGTTTCGATGTATGATTTTCCTCTCGGGCGCACTTCGATACAGATATATTTCGATACCGATCCGGGCAGGACAGATCAGATCGCAGGAATCGTAAAGACCGAATTAGAGCGCATTGCAAACGAGGGGCCGCGTGAAAACGATATTAAGAAAGCTGTGATGAGCATTCTGAAGGGACGTTCCGAAATTATGCAAGAAAACCGTTACTGGTTGGACATTATAGACACTTACTATTACCGGAATTTCGACCTGCATACCGGTTATAACGAAATTCTAAATTCAATCACGGCTGACGATATTAAGTCGTTCACAAAAGCCTTTTTGGATCAGGGGAATGTTGTTGAAGTGGTGATGTCGCCCACACCTGCCGACGAAAAAAAGTAACCTTTTCTTGCAAATACCAATAACGTGGTATTGCAGATATGATTTGGCAGCAGTATTTTTGCAACGATTATTCAACACTTAAAAAAAATATGATACAAGTAAAGAAAATCATTAACAGCCTGCCGGTAAGGCTGTTATTAGCACTAATTATTGGAATAGCTTGCGGACTGTATGCTAATGAAGCCGTAATACAAGTTGTTTTAACGCTTCAAAACCTGTTCAGCGCAATAATCATGTTTTCCATTCCGTTGATAATCATCGGGTTTATTGCACCATCCATCACTAAACTCGGCAGCAATGCCTCACATTTGCTGGGGATAGCGTTGCTGCTCGCTTATCTGTCAAGCATTGGAGCCTCGTTTTTTGCCGTAATCTCCGGATATACTATCTTGCCTCATTTGAATATTACAAGCGATGCGGGCGCTCATCAAGCTCTGCCGGAATTACTTTTCGACCTCAAAATACCGCCTGTAATGTCGGTTATGAGCGCGCTGGTCTTTTCTATATTGATAGGTCTGGCTGCTGTTTGGAAACGTGCTGAAAAAATCATCGCTGCACTTGACGAGTTTCAGGGTATAGTATTACTCATTGTTACTAAGGTCATTATACCAATTTTGCCATTTTTTATAGCATGTACATTTTGCACTCTCTCTTACGAAGGGGTGATAATAAATCAGTTCCCTGTTTTCCTTAAGGTTATACTTATCGTTATTGCAGGTCATATCCTTTGGATATCATTGCTTTACACGCTTTCAGGTCTTTATGCTCGCAAGAATCCGTTACGGGTTTTAAAACATTACGGACCGGCATATCTGACAGCTGTCGGCACCATGTCATCGGCGGCAACACTGCCGGTAGCGCTCTCTTGCGCCCGCAAATCGGATATATTACGCCGCGACATGATAGATTTCGGAATACCGCTGTTTGCCAACATTCATCTCTGTGGCTCCGTCCTTACAGAGACATTCTTCGTAATGACCGTTTCACAGGTGCTTTATGGCGCCTTGCCGTCGCTGACGTCAATGGTGTTGTTCTGCCTGTTGCTTGGAATATTCGCTATTGGAGCTCCCGGAGTGCCCGGCGGCACAGTGATGGCTTCTTTAGGATTGATTGTAAGCGTTCTCGGCTTCAATGACGCCGGTACAGCCCTGATGCTAACAATATTTGCGCTGCAGGACAGCTTCGGCACTGCCTGCAATGTAACAACAGACGGCGCACTGACCCTTTTCCTTAGCGAATACAGTAACCGACTAAAGTAAATTAAGGGAAATTAAACCTTTAGAGTTTTGCGCTGTCTTATTTTGGATATGACAGTGGCGGAAATAAGACCTGTGGGTACTGCTGAACGGTATGCCATACTTGACGTTATGAGGGGTATGGCTTTGTTGGGGATTTGTCTTGCAAATTTC
>JAISTJ010000173.1 GCA_031272655.1 Tannerella sp. | reverse complement strand
AGGCCTTTTTCAGGAACGGTATCAGCAACCCGTTAATTCCCAGCGCAAAGCCAAGCAGAAAAAACAGCATTCCTACGATGGCAAGCGGGACGATGTAATTATTCGTTTTCTTCATAATATTTTTGTTTATTGATAAATCTAAAATCAATCAGCGCAAACGCGCATAAAAGCACAGGCGCCAATAGCTCTCCTTTTCAAAAATACGTCGTTTAACAGTTTACGGCTACAAAGATAATGATTTTTTTATTGTATTTTGAAAGTTTCTATTGCGTGGCGTCTGATTTTTGTAAAAATCTTAATTTATCGGTTCAAATGAATAATTTGTGTTAGGTTTTGTATTGAGAACGAGGCGTTCGCCTTTGAGGGTTTTCGATTTGCCGTTGTTGCCGGCAGTAACTTTTACTTTCGCGCCTTGCCACGGATTTAGCATAGTCAGGGTGCGTCCCTGCTCGCTGAAAACCGTTACGTTACTGATAATGCCTTTGTGCAGGCGTGCGGAGACGAGGAAAGCGCCCTCAGCACGGATGGTGTGAAACTCGGCATCCAAGGCGCGGTTCCAGACTGGGAAAAGCCTCAAAACACCCTGATGACCCATGCAGAGCATCTCATTGATGGTGTTGGGGGTGGTACTCCAATTCTCGACGCCGTGCGGGTTGTTGCTTTGGAAGCCGTTAACGAAGGTGTGTCGCGCGTAACGGTTGAGGTGAAACAGAATGGTGTCGGGGTTGACGCCGACGCGCACGGCTGTGGGAAAGATACTGTTGCTGGCATTTTCGTCGAGCCAGTTCTTGTATTTCAGCGTATTACGGGATATTTCAATGAGTTTGGGGTCGCTGTCGAGGCCGATTTGTCCGGCGGGATATACGTGCTGGAGCGCAAGCGAATTGACATCAATGACGTCGGGGCCTTTCTCTGTGAGGCGGAAAACGGTTTTGCCGTCGCGTTCCATGAGCGGATAATCGGAGATATGGTCGCGCAGGTCAATCCATTGTTTGCGTTTGTTGCGGTCGGCGTCAAGCAGTTCGCTCATGTCCAACGCCGTTTGCATTGTCATTTTCACGAAGCCGAGCGAGAGGATGGGGTTCATATTACCATAAGTTTGTTCGTGAATGGCGTCGTTGTAAATCACGTAACGGTCGCCTTCGCGAACGAGATATTTCTCCCAGAACGAAGCTACTGCCTTGACAAACGGATAAACGCGCCGCGTAAAGTCCTTGTCGTAAGTGTGATAGAAACGCATGGCAATATTGACGAGACAGTACGAAGCGTCGCTTTTCTGTCCATGAAAATAGCCGTCGTACTCGGATTTTCTCGCCCAGTCGCGCAGAGTTCTTACGCGGTCGGTAACGAGGGTCGTTTCGATGCCGAGCGGGCCTATGCCGACGGGATAGATCACGCCTTCGGGGTTGTCGGATATTTTTTCGGAATAATACTTGCCGCGTTCCATGAAAGCAAGGATGGGGTTGAGGTAGGGTGTTTCCTGTTCGAGGCGGTTGGCGGAATAGAGGGCGTAGAAAGGCGCCTGAAAGTTGTAGTTGAGGTGATAATCGCCTAACCATGCGGGTTGTTCGCGAGTAATCCACTGTCCGAAGAGGCCAGGCGGAAAATCCGGATCGCGACTTGCGGAAGCTGTGCCATAGAGCGAAAGGTAATAATGGCCTTCGATAACGCTGTCGGGGATTGAGACGTAGGACTTTTGCCAGTAGTCGTGCCACCACTGTTTGTGCGCCGCTTCGAGTTGGGCGACTGCGTCGGTTGAGGCCGCTTTATTTGCTTTTTCAAGCGCTGCCTGCAAGCAGTCGTCGCTTTTGAAGTTGCTTGAAGAGGCGCAAACGAGGGTTATTTTCTCGCCCGGACGGATGGTGAAGCGTCCGCCGTCGGTTGCATTACTGCCTGATAATATGCGTATTGCAGCAGCGGCGCGGGTGGGGATATCCACATCCTCTTCAAATGCGCGGTAGATGAACTTGTCAGGGTTTTCATCGCGTTTTTCGGGATATTCTTCGTCCAAAGGCGGGTTGATGATAATTTCTTTCCCTTTTTCGGGGAGTTGCAGGGAGACCGTTCCTGTGATAGTCTCGGAACCTTCGGCGCTGATTTCCAGAATAAAAACGTCATCGGTAGCGGCAACGATGGCTTTAAACTTTACGGCGCTGTTGCCTTTGGCGAAACGTGCAACTGTGATGGCGTCGTAAAGGTACTGCTCGGTGAGGTAAGAGGCGCCTTCGAGCTGGGGGATAGCTATTTCGAGCTTGCCGAGCGCTAAGGGGTAGCTGTCGTGATAGCCCGCTTTGAGGCGCCAGAAATCATTGCGGGAGAGGTAGAACACCTGTTTGTCGGGTGCACCGGAGAGAGCGACGCCCATTGAACCGTTGCCCAGCACGGGAGCGTCAACCGAGTAGTTAGTAGGGATGCGGGCAGGCGGACTATAGCTGCGCACGATATGGCGGCTAATAATATCTTCAGCTGTTTTGCCGCTTTCAAAACTTTGCTGCGCAACAGTTTTTGACGAAGCGGAACAGATAATGGCGAATGCAAGGCATGCTATGGAAAGATTTTTATTCATAGATTTATTAATTATTAAGTAGATATTGAGTTCGACGCAAGAAAAAAATGGGAAAGATCCGTAAAAGAGATAAGTCATTTGCAACTTTACAGTCTGAAAATAAACTAATTACAAATTAAAACTTATCTCTTTACAGATGCAAATATAATAGATTTTTTACGTTGTGGACAAATTTTGCAAGGAAATTTATTTATAATCAGGATTCTGTTCAAGTACTCCCTGTGCCTTGTCAATTTCGGATTGAGGCAGTGGCCAATGGTAAATCTAAAATCTAAAACCTAAAATTAATCAGCGTTTGATACCACAGTCTTGCTTTTGTTCGTATCGGCAAATCGCATGATAACCAGCGTGTTGTGTGGTTCATAAATGGCAAGGTGGCGAAGGTAAAGTTGCTTTTGACTCCTGCCTCCTGAAGGAATTGACGGGTTGCTTCTACGCCTGAAACGCCATGTTCAGTGATTTCGCTTGAAATCCAGACCGGACGGTTATTGAGCCGTTGCAGTCTTTCAAGCGCAGACGCCTTGTCGGATGCGGGATAACCCCATTGCTGCACGCCATCGAAATGGCTGTGGCAGAAGAAGCCCGCCCAAAGCGAGGCTATGCGCTCATCATGAAGGCCGATATAGGAACAGCCGATAGCGCCGCGTGAGAAGCCAGCGATGATTACCCTGTCGGTATCGCCTCCATAGCGCTTGCAGACATCATTAACGGTTGAAATACAGTATTTTACGGCCTCTTCGACGTCGCCCCACCAGAGGGTACAGTTTTGTTTGACACCATCGCGGACGTCTATATACGGCAAACAGAGCCAGATAGCCTCGCCCGATGACAACGCATAGCCGATGCTGCAATCCTCGACCGTGCCATGCGACACGTCCTGTCCGCTTCTATAGCCCCCATTGCCGGCAAATTCCACAATAACAGGCGTTTTCCGCACTTTCTTGCCGTGCGATTTGGGAAGATAAAGCGCATGATAGACGCTCGTTTGCTCCCAACCCGCAGTCGTGGCTCTGACCCGTTTACCCGCTTTCGGCGCACTGTCGGTAACGGCAGGCGTAACAATATCTATCGGCAAGTCATAAAGCGTCTGTGCCATAACATGCTGATACACAGACAATAACAATACAGTTGCGATTAATCTTCTAATACCAAACATAAACAGCAACAATGCCGTCAAAACAGATTTTTCGCTCATAAAAAACCTAAACTATTTTATAATCAGTCAATTTGCTTTCTTCTTTGTTGAAAACGGCGCCGATTTTAATTAGACGCCTGCCGTCGGTTTGATATGGCAATAGATAGTCTTTGGAATCAATCTGTTGCAAGGCGTCTTCGACGGTGGCGTTGTCATCTATCTTAAATTCAAAGACATAGATACTGTCGGATGTTTTAACTACGGCATCGGAACGCCCACCCGCCGATTTCACTTCCGCCTGAATAAACTGCCCCATCAGAGTGAAAACCGTATAGAACAGCGATTGGAAGTATTTTTCGTTCTTGTGGCGCTTATCCTGAAGGTCATAAGGGATGTCGGCAAAAAATGACTGAAGCATTAGCATAACTGTCTTTATATCACCTTTTTGAAGAGATTGTGAGATTTTTGCTACAGAGAAACCATTTGCAGGGTAAGAGTTATAAGAATAGATTGACAACAGTTGGTCGAGGAAGCCGTATTTGACCTCTTCGTTTGGAAAACCAAGTTGATATTCATTGTACAGGTTGTCATATCCCTTGACTGTCAGGTAGCCACTCTGATAAAGCACTGGTATGGGGTCTTGGTTGTTTGCGCGGTAATCAAACATGTAATCATCTGTTACAGAGACATTTCCGTTCAGTTTTGACAGGTCGAAATAATTGCGTTCCAGCATCTTTATCAGAAAAGTTGGCGTGCCAGTCTTGAACCAGTATCGGGAAAAGTCCAGTTTATCAAGCACATTTATTACGCTGAACGGGTTATACATATCCTCGCAATGCTTCGAAAAGTGATAACCGTCGTATTCCTTTTTCAATTCGGCAACTGCTTCGTCATAACTATATCCCTGTCTGTCAGCCAGTAACTGTATTTCCGGCTTAAACTGCTCTAACAGTTCACGCTCCGAGATGCCGCATAGACCGGAGTAATCGTCCAAGAGGCTAATATCATCGAGATGGGTGAGGTCGCTGAAGATACTGATCTGCGAAAACTTGGTTACACCTGTAAGGAAAACGAACTTCAGGCAGGCATCCAAGCCTGTGAGTACGCCATAAAAGCCTTTTAACTCGGCACGCACCTCACTGTTAAGAGCTTCATCGTGCATAGTTTCAAGCAACGGCTTATCGTATTCGTCAACTAAAACCACCACCCCGCGACCTGTCTTTTTAGATGCACGTTTTATCAAACCTTTAAACCTGTCGGCAAAAGAATCATCCTGTTCGTCTCTGCCCCATTCTTCTTCAAGGCTGCGAAGGTTACTGTCTAAAGCCGAACGCAGCCTGTCTATCCCTGCAGAATAGTTCTCGCCCACAAATTCAATGTGAAACACCGGATACTCCATCCATTCTTTCTCTACGTTGGCGATATACAAACCGTCGAACAGTTCTTTTCGGCCAAGGAAATAATACTTCAAAGTACTGATAAAAAGGCTTTTACCAAAGCGGCGCGGGCGACTAAGGAATACCTGAAAACGGCGTGTAATCAACCGGTGCAGATGTTCGGTCTTATCCACATAAACACAGCCTTCGGTTCGCAACTTGCGGAAATCCTGAATGCTGATAGGCATTTTGCGCGGCGTCGCCGCTGTCATGGGCGTTGTCATAGTTTCTATTGTTTTTATCGTTGCAATACTTTAATCAATTTGAATCAGACATTCTTTCTTGTAGAAAGCGATGCCGTATTTGAGTCATTACCTC
>JAISTJ010000120.1 GCA_031272655.1 Tannerella sp. | reverse complement strand
CAAGCTCGTACTGTCCGTCGCCCAATTCTTTGATCTTGATTGCGGAGTTGGACGTTTTGAAACTGCCTTCAAAGCCCGGACGGACTATGCACGGCTCTCCTGCGAGACTCTTGATTTTCAGCCACTGAGTTTTTCCGTTTTCGCGACGCGCCGAGACAAGAAATGCTCCTTCGGCTCTTAAATCGCTGAAAATCGCATCTTTCCATTCATCCGGAACTGCGGGAAAAATGCGGATAATGCCGCCCCAGCTTTGCAACAGCATCTCCTGAAGCGATTCGGCGGCTGCGATGGAACATTCAATAACCGGCGAGCCTTCGATATACTGCGTGTTGGGCATAACAAACTGCTTGTTATTGTGGTGCGCACGCAGGCAACGCAGGGCGTTTTCGCCGTCGCCAAGCGTGGAGTAGAGTGCCGAAGCAGCGGCGCTTGACCATCCGTAAATCTGCTTGCCGTCTTCGACCGTAAGCCAGTGTTTGATGGATTTTTCAACAAAATCGCGATTTTCGGGCTGTTCGAGCGAAAGAACGTGCAGTGGCCAGACCATCAAAATATGAGACCAGTGGCGGTGCGAGTGCTCAAATGCTACTGTTGCGCCTATCTTCAGGCCGTTTTCGTCTTGCGGATAAGGTGTTAAATACTTCAAAACCCACTGCCATTCGGATATTTGCGGATCATCAAAATGATACCGTTCATTCAGGGCAAGCAGCGTCTCGCATCCCCAGCGGAGCAGCGAGAGTTGGTAGTTGGCGTCCACATCGCCGTCGGTATTGTATTCGGGCGAATGAAGCCGCGGCAGATGGAGTTTACCGTCTGCGCCCACCTTAAGCAGGCGGAGGTAGAGATTGACACTCGCTTTCAGCAGAGGGTAAAAAGCGTGTTTCTGCTGGTCGGTAACGAGCGACTCGTCCATTGAGAAGCGGTATTGCTGCCAATAGAGATGAAGCGCCCATGTGAAATCGCCCGGATTGATATAGTTATCGGGGGCGCAGGTGCCGTTGCCTCTAAGTCCCTCATAATCAGTTGTATGAGGTACGGTTGCACATTCGTCAAAACCCCATATTTCCTTAGCGTTGCGGTAGAAATTTTGGCGTTTGGCGTCAATGAAGCGGGTGAACGATTCGCCGAGTTCGAGGCGGTTAGCGGTATAGACCGGCGAGTATGCAAGCTGGATGTTGAGGTTCCACCAGATGCGTGGCCAGCCTGTCTGACGGTACCACGGACCGAGCAGGTCTATCACCATGCGATCGCTGCGGGTTGCTGAGGCGAGTTTGTACATCTGGTTCCAATAGAAGCCCTCAATCTGCGCATCCGGCACGGATACGAAACTTTCCGGATAATAAGCGTGCCACCATTCGCGATGGCTCTTTTCGAGCGTCTCGGAAGGGATTTTGGCTATGCGCTTAACTTCGCTTATTGCTGTCGCCTGCGAGTTTGCTTCGGGGAAAGCATCTATAATGCTTAAAGTCAGGCGTTTGTTTTTGCTTACTTCCCATGCTGTCGTGTAACTGCCGCCTGCAATGCGTTTTTGGGTGCAGTAGCCGACATCGCCGTCTTTGCCTTGTTCGGCCGGTGGATTTGGCTCTATTTGTGCATTTCGGGCTTCGTCGCGAAAGACAGCCGCCGTTTCGGGCGACCATTCAAAAGTGAAATTTTTTTCGCCGCCAGTGGCGTTAAAATCAACTATAAGCGCTATTTCAAGCGCATGATCCATCGTGCGGAAAGTGATTTTGCCTTTGTCGGTGGTTATTTCGCCCCTGACTTCGGCGTTCCAAAGGTCGGTGCGAAGTGTGCCGGACAGGATTTTGCCTGTCGTTTTTAACAGCATGCCGCCGATTGGCAGTCGCCCGTTGTCGCGGCGGTGGTCGGTAACGTCCGAGCGTCCAATCTCAAAACGCAAGGCATTGTCGCCTTCCTGATAGATTGTTGTGCCGAGCAAGCCGTTGCCCAGAAATGCGCCGTGGTCGAACTTCTGCGGAAGTGTCTCCCAAATCGGGTCTTGTTTGGACAGGAACTCTTGCCATGATTCATCGCCTGCAAGGTTTACTTGCGGCTGTACCTGCATCTGCGCTTGCAATGCAAAGGCTATCAATAAGATAGATATTGGTTTCATATTATTTTTTTTATTGTTACGGAATCGGGAGCGACGGGGGGACGGGATTAAGTATCGGGATGATTTTCAGGCAAACGGCGTAATCGCTTGGTTTGGAGGCCGGTAGGGTTATTTCGAGAGCATCCTGTGTTTGCTTGAAACTCAACTCGCCGTCAACACCTAACATGCTGATTGACTTTATTTTATGATAATTATTTCCAGATAAAGCCTTTATCGAAACGGTTTTTGCCGATGTGCCGCATACAAAAGTGAAAATCGTATCGCCTTTGGTTGTGAAACGCAGATCCTTAGCGGTGAGTTCGGCCATTCTGACAAAATAACCGCTGCTTACTTGCGTCGGTCCCTCGCCGAAAACAGAATACGGACGGGTGCCATAAATGCCTTCACCGTTCACTTTCAGCCATTTACCTATTTCTTTGAGTAGCGTTACAGCCTGATCGTCCAAAGTGCCGTCGGCACGCGGAGGAACGTTCAAAAGCAGGTTCCCGTTCTTGCTTACAATGTCAATCAGCTGATCTATAATGTATTTCGGACTGTTGTAATGGTCGCCTTGAGTCCAGAACCAGTCGCCGACCGAATCATCGGTTTGCCACGGCAGGTCATTGATACGGTCTAATTGTCCGCGCTCAACATCCTGAGTAGCAACGCCATCCCTCAAATCATCGCCGTGAAAGCCGTCGCCGTAATTTTTAGCGCACATGGTCGCTTCAAGCCTGCCGTTGCTGCGTTTGATATTGCTGTTGTAGTAGTATGCGAGCATCTTCCGTCCTGTTTCGCCGAAAGGTATTCCGCCGTCAATATAGAAGAAATCGGGATTGTGCTGATCTAGTAAGTCCTTGATCCTGTGCATGTAATCCACTACAACTTCGTCCGGCGGGTTTACGGCATACTGAAAATGGGTGTCTTTATATCCCTCATATTCAGGGAAATAGAGACCGGCGTATTTTGGATCTGCACCATCGTATGGCACTCCCGCATATTTGCCTTCCTTATCAGCGCCATGGCTTAAGGCCATCCAGTTCCAAGCCCGTTCCAAATGAGACGTTACGCCCCATTTCAAGCCCGATTTGCGTACCGCCGTTTCCCACTTGCCGATGATGTTCTGATGAGGCCCGTGATTGACGCTGTTCCAGTCGTGATGCTTGGAATTCCACAGGTCGAAATTGTCGTGGTGGGCAGCCATCGCAACGATATACCGCGCACCTGCTTCCTTAAACAGCGAGACCATGCTCTCTGGGTCGAAATTCTCGCCTTTCCACATCTCGACTATGTCCTTGTAACCTACTTCCGACGGATGTCCGTAGTGTTCAAGATGATACTTGTACTGTCGCGAACCTTCTTCATACATGTTGCGTGCATACCAGTCGCCCGCAGCAGGGACGGTGTAGGGGTTCCAGCATGTCCAAATGCCGAATTTGGCGTTGCGGAACCAGTCGGGGCAGCGGTATTTTTCAAGCGAGTTCCAATCGCTGCCGAAAGCATTCACACCGGCTAAAGTTTCAAAATTTTTAACCGTTTCAGGAACGGGGTTAATGTCGGGTATAATTCGGAGACAAAGGGCATATTTACAAGGCTTTACATCTGGCAATACAACCGTCAGAGCCTCGTCGGTTTGGAAAAAACTCAACTGGCGGTCACCCCCCAACAGGCCTACAGACAGCACTCCATGGTATCTTTTCGACGAAAAAGTTTCTATAGATATTGTTTTGACGTCGGGATCGCAAATGAAGGCATAAACGGTGTCGCCTTTGGTTGTGAAGCGAAAATCTTCGCCGGTCAGCTCGGGCATGGCGCGAAAATAACCCCTCGTAACTTTTGTAGGGCCTTCGCCGCAAATAGAGTAGGGGCGGGTGCCATAGATGCCTTCGCCGTTCACTTTCAGCCATTTACCTATTTCCCTTAGTATTTCAACAGCCTCATCATCAAGCGTTCCGTCGGGTCTTGGCGGCACGTTAAGCATAAGATTGCCGTTCTTGCTGACTATATCTATCAGTTTATCAATGATATAGTTGGGTTTTTTGTAGGTAACATGCTTTTTGTAAAACCAGTCGGCTACCGATTCGTCCGTCTGCCATGGAAGTCCGTTGATGCGGTCGAGCTGCCCGTCTTCAACGTTTTCGGTTGCGATGCCGTCCCTCAAATCGTCGCCATGGTAGCTTGAGGCATAGTTTTTGAGGCACATCACAGCTTCGAGTTTGCCGTTGTTCCGACGCATATTTTGGTTGTAATAATAAGCTATCATCTTCCGGCCTGTCTCGCCGAACGGTATGCCGCCGTCGTTGTAGAAGAAATCAGGATTATGTTGGTCTATTAAGTCCTTGATTCTCAGTACATAATCTTCAATAACTTCCTGCGGCGGGTCAACAGCATAATCGTAACGGGTGTCTTTGTAACCCGGATATTCCTTGAAATAAAGGCCTGCATATTTCGGGTCGGCGCCATCGTAAGGCACGCCTGCATACTGCCCGTCTTTATCGGCTCCATGGCTCACAGCTATCCAATTCCAGCTTCTTTCGGCGTGTGAAGTAACGCCCCAGCGCAAACCGGCTTTGCGGGTTGCGGCCTCCCATTTGCCTATGATGTTCTGGTGAGGCCCGTGATTGACGGCGTTCCACTCATGGTGTTTAGAATCCCAGAGGTCGAAATTGTCGTGGTGAACGGCTACCGCGACAAAATATTTCGCGCCGGCTTCCTTGTAAATTGAGATAATATTGTCGGCATCAAAGTTTTCGGCCTTCCACATTTCGATAACGTCCTTGTAGCCTACTTTCGACGGATGACCGTAGTTAGCGATATGGTAGTTGTAATCGCTCGACCCCTGGATATACATGTCGCGGGCGTACCATCCGCCTTGTCCGGGCACCGACTGCGCGTTCCAGTGCGAATAAATGCCGAACTTAGCGTCGCGGAACCATTCCGGACATTCGTAATGTTCAAGCGATTCCCATGAACTGTCAAACATCTTATTTTCAGTGTTAAAAGCGTTTCCTGCTTTTGTAATATTCTCTGTAACAGCCTGTTCGCCCTTGTAACTTCCGTAACTCATTATGCAGAAAGAAGATACGAGAATTATCAGTCCGATAACCAAGCGTATATAAGCGTTTTTGCTGACTTTTTTCCATTCTTTCATCAGCAAACCGACTATAAAGCTGAAGAAAATAAGCATTGACATGTGAAGTACCCAACTGATAAACTGGAAGTTACCCATTTTTACGTGTCCCAAACCATAGAAAAAGAACTGGAAATACCACAGGCAACCTGCGAAGATTGACCAGAGCCAGTTTTTTGTCAGTTTGGCGCCAGAAAGTCCGTTTCCTTTGCTTGGGAAAAGTTCTTTCAGGGTTTTGTTGCGTAACCCTTCGATTATGAACCAGATAAGATTGACTATCCAGCAACCGGATGTGGCGATAATCATCTTTGAGTTGCCTTCAAACTGCCCTGCGCCGTTTTTAGCGGCAATGTCGGCGATTGGCTGGCCGTATTCGAGCGCCAGATTGAAAATACCTGACAAAACGCCTGCCACAACAGTCAGGAACAAGCCCGTCTTCATGTTGAAATGCGGTTGTTCGCCGGAAAGCGATTTCAGGTATTTTTCTTTTTTGAAGCCCGCCCATCCGCAGAAAAAGACGCCTATCATCGAAAAAATCATGCCTGTAAGCACTATGTAGCCTCCCGGCTTGGCGAAATATTCACCTAACTGCCCGAAAATCAACATAGGAAAAATTGTGCCGAGAACGGCTGATATTCCGATACTTAGCGTGTAAGTCAGCGAGTATCCTATGTGGATAATAGCTTTTCCGAAAGCCATCCCGCCGAAACCGTAGGCTGCTCCGAGCAGGAAGCACATCCAGAAAGCTTTCGACGGCGCTTCCGCAAGCACGTTAAAAAGATTCGGCACGGTCAGGTACCCAATGATAATGGGTACTATCAACCATGCGAAAAGTGAGAATACAAGCCAGAAAGAACCCCATGACCATTGTTTGGTTCTTGTGTTAGGCAAAAAACAACTCGCAGCCGACACGCCTCCAACGGCGTGCAGCAATGTCCCAGTGATTGGATTAGATACTATCATACTTTTTTATTTTTGTTTTTGTTAGTTTATAAGTTTATAAGTTTATAGTTTATAAGTTTATAGTTTAT
>JAISTJ010000083.1 GCA_031272655.1 Tannerella sp. | reverse complement strand
GCTACAACGCTCTTAGCCATGTTCATCGTCTGTGTTTCGAGCGACTCGCGAACGCCGCCCATTCGTCCGTCAATAGTCGGACGTATGCCTATCTTAGGCCATGTTCCTTTCAATCTGTTAGTTGTCATAGATATTTATAGTATGAAAAATTATTATTGAGCGCAAAGATAATGATTTTTTTCTTACATAAAATAAATATGAGATTTTTTTCGGAAACAAAAAAACACGTACCTTTGCAGACCGAAACATTAAAAGTTTATGCACAACGCACAATGAAAACTCTTGAGAATTATTTTATCCGCTTCAAAGCCCTGCCGCCGTTTTTTAGCGACAAACCTGCCGCCGATACGAACATCATTGTGATAATCCCATGTTACGATGACGAGTTTGTTTTCAGGACTTTGGAGTCGTTGGAAAACGCCCGTCATTACTATCTTAAGGAACAAAGTTCGTCTTGTGAAGTAATTGTAAACGTCAATTCGGGGGAAACAACTCCACGAGAGATAATAGAGCATAATATATTGATATTCAACGAGTTACAACATAAAGCACAGGCGGGTTTTTACAAAAATTTCCGTCTGTTGCCGATCTTAGTTGAAGGGACTGTCAAAAAGAAAGCAGGTGTGGGATACGCCCGCAAAACGGCTATGGATGAGGCTTTGAGGCGGTTTGCGATGATAGAAAAACCTGACGGACTGATAGTTTCGCTTGATGCCGATACGCTTGTTTCGCCTGATTATTTCAAGGTTATAACAAAAGCGATGCAACATGCTGATGCTAAATGTTTTACTTTTCAATTCAGGCATAATTTCGATGCCACTATGTATTCCAAAGAGGTGATTGAAGCGTGCAAACTTTACGAGATATACCTTCGTTACTACCGTCTGGCGTTGAAGACGTTTAACTCGCCTTTTGCCATCCACACTATCGGATCCTGTTTTGCAATACGGGCAGAGGCGTACGCGCAGGTTGGCGGCATGCCTCCACGTCAGGGCGGCGAGGATTTTTATTTCCTTCAGAAGGCCGCAAAGATGCACCCTGTCTATGAAGTGCGCGAGCAGATTGTTTTCCCGTCGCCACGTATATCCGACCGCGTTCCTTTCGGCACCGGGCCGTCGGTCGGGCATATTATCGCGGACGGTTCGTATAGGGTTTATAATTTTGGGCTTTTTGGGGTTTTGCGGCGGTTTTATGATTGTTTTTTACCGGATTGCTTCGTTCCTCGCAATGACGTGCCGATTAATGACGTGCCGGAAGAGGTTCTTGATTTTATTGGTGAAGAAAATTTTGAAGCGGCGGTGAAAGAAAGTATCCGTTACAGCTCATCACATAAAGCGTTTGTAAAGAGGATGTTAAATATTTATGACGCTTTTTTTATCGTGAAGTTTTTGAATTCCTTCAAACAAAAAAGCGACTTCCCGCCGATAGACGTAATGGAAGTCGCAAAACAAATATTGGATTATTTTTATGTTGATTATCAAGGCAAAGACATATACGAAGAAATCGTAAAATTAGACCTCGCAACCATTTAAAAACGAGGTACCTGGCGGATTCGAACCGCCGTACATGGTTTTGCAGACCACTGACTAAGCCACTCATCCAAGGTACCGTTTTCGCTCTAAGCGGCCGCAAAGATAGGAATGTTTTTTGGAAAACAAAAATTTTTGGCGTTTTTTAACTGATTTTTTTTAGAAAATGCGGAAAAATGCTACCTTTGCAGCCTGAAAAAGTTTTTTATGAATTTTATCAAAACAGACATCGAAGGGCTGTGGATTATTGAGCCAAAAGTTTTCGGCGATGAGCGCGGTTACTTTATGGAGACATATAAAACAGCTGAATTTGAGGAACATGCAGGTCGGGTGCGCTTCATTCAGGACAATGAATCATGCTCGTCTAAAGGCGTGTTGAGGGGTTTGCATTTTCAAGCCGAGCCATATTCGCAGGCTAAACTTGTGCGCGTCATTATCGGCTCGGTGCTTGATGTGGCGGTGGATATACGCCCCAATTCGCCTTCTTACGGCAAGCATGTGGCGGTGGAGCTGTCCGGCGAAAACAAACGCCAACTGTTTATCCCACGCGGCTTTGCACACGGATTTTATGTGCTGAGCGATACGGCGGTTTTTGCGTATAAGGTTGATAATCAGTATGTACCGTCTGCCGAAAAGTGCATCCGATACGACGACCCGACGCTGAATATCAACTGGCGGATAAAATCAGGCGACAAAGTTATTGTCTCGCCGAAAGACCAAAACGGCATGACCATTAAGGACTATATATCACAACAAATCACAATTTCTTCACAATGACAAACTACTTAGTAACAGGCGGAGCCGGCTTTATAGGCGCTAATTTCGTGAAATACATGCTCAAAACATATCCGGACGTCAGGCTTGTAGTCCTCGACGCACTCACTTATGCCGGCAATCTCGCTACAATTGAGGCGGATATTGACGGCGCCAAGTGTATTTTCGTAAAAGGGGATATATGCGATAAAAACCTGATAAACAGCCTGTTTGCTGAATACAACTTCAATTATCTTGTCAATTTTGCAGCCGAAAGTCATGTGGACCGCAGCATAGAAACACCCCAGTTGTTCCTGATAACCAATATTTTAGGCACTCAAAACCTGCTCGACGCCGCCCGTAAAGCGTGGACTACAGGCAAAGACCCGCAAGGATACCCTTTATGGCGTCCGGATGTGCGTTTCCATCAGGTTTCTACCGATGAGGTCTATGGCAGCCTTGGCGCCGAAGGTTATTTCACCGAAACGACGCCGCTTGACCCGCGCAGCCCTTACAGCGCCTCCAAGACGAGCGCCGACCTCTTTGTGCGCGCTTACCATGAGACTTACCGGATGCCCGTTACAATAAGCCGCTGCTCAAATAATTACGGCCCATATCATTTTCCGGAAAAACTTATCCCTCTCATTATCAAGAATATACTTGAAGGTAAATCGCTTCCTGTTTACGGCGACGGCTCAAATGTGCGCGACTGGCTTTATGTGGAAGATCATTGTAAGGCTATTGACTTGGTAATCAGGCGCGGAAGGGTAGGGGAGGTCTATAATATCGGTGGGCATAACGAATGGAAAAACATTGATATTGTGAAAACTATCATCCGCACTATCCGTAACATAATGACCGAACGTCCCGAATACCGTAAGTATCTCAAAAAGAGCGGAATAGATTGGATTAATGACGATCTGATTACTTTTGTGAAAGACCGTTTGGGACACGACCAAAGATATGCCATTGACCCGTCGAAAATCACGGCGGAGCTTGGTTGGAAGCCCGAAACCGGCTTTGAAACAGGCATTGTCCGCACCGTACAATGGTATCTCGACAACCAAGACTGGGTAAATCAGATAATTAGCGGCGATTACATCAAATATTACGAACGGATGTACGGCAACCGGTAAAAAGTTGATTTTGTAGGATTTAAAAACAATATAGCATGAGACAATTTTTGTTTTTGTTGTGTTTATTCGCTGTGTATCAGGTTGATATAAATGCCAAAGGAGTGCGAAGCGAGTATCTTCTTGAGAAAGGTTGGAAGTTCACGCGCGAGGACAGCCCTGCTTTTGCGGGAAAGGATTTTGACGACAGCAAGTGGCAATCGGTCGTTGTGCCTCATGACTGGGCGATTTACGGGCCGTTCAGTTCGCAAAACGACCGTCAGAACGTTGCAATAGCGCAGGATGGGCAGAAGCAGGCGCTTCAGCACGACGGGCGCACGGGCGGACTGCCATTTACCGGTGTCGGATGGTACAGGCTGCATTTCAAAACGCCTCAAGATATTAATAATAAGCGTATTACCTTGCTATTTGATGGCGCAATGAGCAATGCGCAGGTGAGCGTCAACGGCAAGGAAGTTGGGCGATGGGCTTACGGCTACAATTCTTTCTTTTTTGATATAACAAAATACATTGATAGTCAGGGAGATAATACCCTTGCTGTGCGTCTCGAAAACTTTCCCGAATCGGCGCGTTGGTATCCGGGTGCGGGATTGTATCGTAATGTGCACCTGATAGTTAGCAGCGATTTGCATATCCCGCTATGGGGGACGCAAATCACGACGCCTGTGGTGAGGCAGCAAAACGCAAAAGTCGTCATCAAAACGAAACTCGAAATCCCGCAACAATACTTGTCCGACACTCAGGGGAAGATAGAATTGAAGGCGTATATCACTGACCCTCAAGGGCTTGATATGGGGAATATTGTTTCCGTTATAAATCCGGAAATGTTTGACAGTGATGGCTATTATGAGCAGACGGCATGGATTGATGAGCCTAACCTCTGGCGACCCGAAACACCTGCGTTATATACCTGTGTTTCAAGGATTTACTACAATGACGAGCTTAAAGATGAATACACTACGCGCTTCGGGATTCGTTCAATAGAGATACGTCCCGATGACGGCTTTTATCTTAACGGCGTAAAGACTTGGTTTAAAGGCGTTTGCAATCATCACGATCTTGGCCCGCTTGGCGCTGCCGTCAATGACGCCGCTATACGCCGTCAGTTGCGCATACTTAAAGACATGGGTTGCAATGCGATACGCACTTCTCACAACATGCCCGCGCCCGAACTTGTGCGCGCCTGCGACGAGATGGGGTTGATGGTCATGGCGGAGAGTTTCGACGAGTGGAAAACTCCGAAATGCCGCAACGGATACAATCTTTATTTCGACGAATGGGTTGAAAAAGACCTTGTTAACCTTGTCAGGCAGTTTCGCAACAACCCCAGCGTGGTGATGTGGAGCATCGGCAACGAGGTGCCCGACCAAACTGCGAAAGGGGGCGTCCAAATGGCGCGGATGATGCAGGATATATGCCATCGCGAAGACCCTACGCGCCCTGTAACAGTGGGGATGGATCGCGGCAGTGCGGTGATAAACAATAACTTTGCCGCTACGCTTGATGTGGTGGGCTTCAATTATCGTTTGCATGTTTTCGATGAGGCTTACGCCAAACTGCCGCAACAGATACTTCTTGGCAGCGAGACGGCTTCGACGGTCAGTTCGCGCGGGGTTTATAAGTTTCCTGTTGAGCGCCGCGCCATGGCTAAGTATGACGACCACCAGTGCAGCGGCTACGACCTTGAACACTGCGACTGGTCGAACCTGCCCGAAGATGATTTTATCCAACATGAAGATCGCCCTTACTGCATCGGGGAATTTGTGTGGACGGGTTTCGATTATCTTGGCGAACCGACGCCTTATTACAGCGACTGGCCTAATCACAGTTCGATGTTCGGCATTATTGACCTCGCCGGTATTCCGAAAGACCGTTTTTACCTCTACCGCAGCCACTGGAACCGTAACGAAGAGACGCTTCATATCTTGCCGCACTGGAACTGGCACGGGCGCGAGGGGCAGACTACTCCGGTTTTTGTTTATACAAATTTTCCTTCTGCGGAGCTGTTTATCAACGGAGTAAGTCAAGGGAAACGAACTAAAGATTTGACTGTCAGTCTGTCTGATACCATTACTGCCCGCCAAAGCCGTTACAGGCTGATGTGGATGGATACGAAATACGAACCCGGAACGGTGAAAGTCATTGCTTACAACTCAGACGGTAAAGCAGTGATGCAGAAAGAGATACACACGGCAGGCAAGCCTCATCGCATAGAACTTGAAGCCGACCGCATTACGCTTGCGGCCGACGGTCGCGACCTGTCGTTTATCCGCGTGCGCGTTGTTGACGCCAAAGGAAATCTTTGTCTAAACGATACGCGCAGGATAAGTTTTAAAGTAAAAGGCGCAGGCGTTTATCGTGCGGCAGCTAACGGCGACGCTACAAACCTCGAACTCTTCCACTTGCCGCAAATGTCGCTCTTTGCGGGCGAACTCACCGCTATCGTACAATCTTCCGAAACACCCGGAACCATAACTTTTGAAGCATCTGCCAAAGGCGTCAAAAGCGCTTCATTGAAACTGAAAACCCAATAATTTATATCGTCATGCCATTACGTCAAATTTCTTTTACCGTCGTTGTCGCCATCTTGTCCGGCTACAGCTATTTTTTAGTTGCTCAACAACCTGTTACTCAGTATTTTAAAGGTTATCCCGATCGCAGTGATACGCTTGATGTTTTGCCCGGTTTTATTAAACCGCCTCGCGGATACGGCAATGTGCCGTTCTATTGGTGGAATGGCGACAGTCTCACCCGCGAGCGCATGACGGCGCAGCTCGAAATACTTTCCGAAGCTGCAATTGACGGATTTGCAGTCAGTTACATACATTCTTATCCGGCGATTGATACTGCCGAAAACAAGCACGGATACGGCGCTTTCGGCAAACCCTATCATACTGCGCCGGAGGTGTTTTCCAAAGAGTGGTGGGACGTATGGAGCTGGTTTACAGGTAAATGCGCGGAAAAAGGTATCGGGCTTGGACTTGACGATTATGTGCTCGGCAATCCGGGCAACGGTTTTTATCCGGACGAATTGAGCGCTATGCCTAAATTCGCTGATTATCAGGGGGAATTAGTGTTCGGAGAAAACGGCATTACGACGAAAAAAGGTTATCTGCTTCATCCCGACCACGGCAAGGAGTTGGTGCGGGTTTATTTCGACCGTTTTGAGAAGCATGCCGGCAGTGCGGCGGCAGGCGGGATGAATTATTTTTTTCAGGACGAACTGCTTTATCCGTTGAAAATCGGCTCTTGGTCGGACGATTTTGAACAGGAATTTCAGAAGCGGAAAGGATATGAGATAAAGCCTTATTTGCGGGCATTGAACGAAAATATCGGCGCTATCACACCTAAAATAAGGCTTGATTATTGCGAAGTGCTGACCGACCTGTCCGAAGAGCGCTATTTTCGCCCGATATACGAGTGGCACGCTAAGCGCGGGCTGATTTACGGCTGCGACAATAACGGGCGGGGTCTGAATCCGTTGGAATATGTTGATTATTTCAGGGCTACAAGTTGGTTTACCGCTCCGGGCAATGACGCTCCGGCGCGGGGTTCGAGTTTCCTCCAGACAAAAGTTTCAAGTTCGATAGCGCACCTCTACGACCGCCCGCGTACATGGCTCGAAGCCTTTCACAGTATGGGGTGGGGCAGTTCCGGAGCGTGGCTGACGCATCAGTTAGACCATCATTACATCGCAGGCGGCAACCTGTTGTGCCTGCATGGGCTTTATTATAGTACCCACGGCGGCTGGTGGGAGTGGGCGCCGCCCGATTTCCATTTCAGGATGCCATATTGGGAGCATACCAAGAAGTGGCTTGAATACACCGAACGGATGAGTTACCTGATGAGTCAGGGGCGTCATGTGTGCGATATCGCACTTATGTATCCCACAGAGCCGATGCAAGCTTATCCCGAATCGAACACGAAACGGACTTTTGAGTTGGCGATGATGCTTAGTAATAGCGGTTTAGACTATGATTTTATGGATTTTCGTTCATTGCGCAACAGCGTCGTCGGCGACAAATCGCTGACTGTGGCGGGCGAGAAATACAGGGTTCTGATTCTTTCCGATATGAAAGCGATGCATCATTCAACGCTTCTGAAGGCGCTTGAGCATTTTCACGGTGGCGGGATAGTGCTTTGTACGGGTGAATATCCGCAGGCAACGACGCTTTCCGGGGAAGGCGAAAAGGCTGTGGATGAGGCTCTTAAAGAAATGTTCGGCTTAACCGCCTCCGAAGTGCGAAACGACAAAACGCCTGTAAAACAGACAAATACGGCGGGAGGCGTCGGGATGTATCTTTCCGCAGATGAGATTCCCGAAATGATTTATTCGCTTATTACGCCTGATTTCCGTCCGGCGGGCGGGGTTGGCAAAGTGCTTCACAGGCGCGTTGGGAAGCGGGATGTCTATATGGTGATGGACGTTCCGAAAGGGCAGGAATGTTTCTTCCGCGCCAAAGGAAAAGCCGAACAGTGGAATGTCTTTGACGGCACGCGCGAGGCCTATCCTGTTGTGCGTCAGACAGACGAAGGTACTTTCCTGAAAATTCAATGCGATGCGGAGAATTCGTCTTTCATTGTTTTTTCAGCCGGAGAGCCTGTTTTTGAGGATGTTAACGCTGTCGTCGCTTCTCATTCGGAGACAGTTGCGCTTGACGGCGAATGGGAAACAGAGTTGTTGCCGACGCTTGACAACCGTTGGGGCGACTATCGCCTGCCGCCTACCGAAGGGCTTATCAGTGCGGAAGGTAGGACGTTTCGCCACTGTCCGGCGGCATTGTCGGCTGCCGGTTGGTTTAAGCCTGCTTTTGACGACTCCGACTGGACAGAAAGCGTTTATGGCTTCGGGTTTCAGTTCCGGAGCGATGCGCCGGTAGAGTTTTCGTGGCAGTATGGCGTTTATGACCAGCCCGGTTCGCAGGGTTACCATGGTTTGAAAGGCAAGGTCAATGACGGCTTTTTGATACTTGACCGTGGCGGGAAACAGGTTTTTACTACCTTTGTATATGCCTCTGTTAAAGGCGATTACAGGATTGAAACCGTCCAAACTAAACCGGATATGGTTAAAATAGACGGCAAAGTTGCTGATAGTGAGGTTGTAACTCTTGACAAGGGTTGGCATCCGCTTGAGATTACTTTTAACAACACCGAAAAGGGCGAATATGAGCCTAATTACGCTTCTATGGACACCCGTGCACGCAGCGCCGTTGTGTTGCTGCCGGTTGCCGCACCTGCGCCGGTTCATCCGTCGGTCTATGATAACATTCTGGCTATGAGCTGGTTCAATAGTCCTCATCTCGTTTATGATCCTTACGGCGGCAAAAACGCTGTGTGGAACTACCGTTTCCGCGCTGTTCCGGGCTTGAAGGCTATGGATTTTGCCGTTGCCGGCAGGGATTTGAAGATTTGGATTGACGGGACGGCCGTTCCTGCTAAAAATATTGTTGAGACAGGGGTTGCTCAGGGTGGTGTTCGCAGGTATCGCGTAACGCTTGACGCTGTGGCTGAGCGCCCGCCGGTGGTTGCTTTTTCTATTGAGCGCGAAAAGGGATTTCAGGGTGCGGCGGCAGTGTGTGAGCCGGTTAAATTGCTGACTGATAGGGGTTTACTTGCTGCGGGAAACTGGTCTGAATCAGGTGCGTTGAAATATTATTCCGGTGGGATGTACTACCGCAAATCGTTTACTGCGCCTGCCGATGCCCGAAAAGTCATATTGAATCTCGGCGAGGTTATCGCTTCATGCGAAGTGCGGGTCAACGGTCAGAACGCAGGGATATTGATAAGTCCGCCCTATGAAGCCGACATAACTCGTTTGTTGAAAAGCGGCCGGAATGAATTGGAAATATTGGTTTACAGCACATTGTCCAACCATTACCAAACAATCCCGTCTTTTTATAAAGGAGACGGCCGGGCAGGGCTAATCGGGCCTGTAAATGTGAGTATCACCAAATAAATCCGTCGCAAGTCAATATTCCTCTTCGTTGAAGAAGAAATCTTCCTTGCTCGGATAGTCAGACCAAATATCTTCCATACATTCATATATTTCGCCTTCGTCTTCCATTTCCTGCAGATTTTCGATTACTTCCAACGGCGCTCCCGAACGTTGGGCGTAGTCAATAAGTTCGTCTTTAGTCGCGGGCCAAGGCGCGTCTTCCAAATTTGATGCTAATTCTAAAGTCCAATACATAAGCTATTTAATTAATATTAAAACCTGTTTTTTCAGTTACTCATACTCAAAAAAACGCCGCAAAAGTATAATATTTTTTTTATTTACACGGATTATTCCAAAAAAATTCACTTCTATTTTGTAATAAACACAACCTCCTCGCTATAACAAACAGTAAATCAGACAGTCTGTTAAGGTATATTTCTGTTTCGTTATTTTTATTTGATGAAAATGATTCGGAAGCGGAAGGTTCGGGCGTTTGGACTGGATTGCTTCGTTCCTCGCAATGACGGGACAGGGAAAAGTCGCAATGACTGGAAGGAGAAAAGTCGCAATGACGGGCGCGCAGGACGGCGCGTTCGGCGCGTCGGCATACGGATCTGCACACGTGGGCTAATGACGCAGCCTTCGACCCTCCGGGCAACACAAACGATTTCAACTTGGGCAATAGCCCGTCTATTTTATCTATTGCCGCTTCCAAAATAGCTATATCTTCCTCTGTAACAGAGCTTTGAATATTGGGCTTTTGAAAATCGGAAGCCAAAAATGCGCCTACGGAAAACAGTTTCGACTGCACATCAAGCAGCAGTTCGCTGATTTGATCCGTTTCTTCGGAATCGTCAGTTAGTAATTCGCTGATTAGCAGGCCTATAAACGAATTAAGCTCGTCAATAGTGCCATAAGCCTCGATTTGCGGATCCCACTTTTCAATCCGCGTCCCGCCAACAAGTGAAGTCATGCCCTTGTCTCCACTCCGGGTATAAATCATTGATTTAGTCATAATTCATAAAAACGTGTAGCCTTATACCAAGCCGATTCTTCGTATTTTTGATTAAGATACGGGTATTCGTCCCTTTCGATATAAGTAGTTAATCCACAGTGTCTTCTGATAAAAAAGCCGTCATATTCGCCGTAATATGGGTTACTTTCCGTGCCCGATAACATGAACCGTTTTGTTTCCGCCTTCCATACAACCGTTTTATTCAGCTGATTAACAAAGGATTCGTATTGCGCTGCGGAAGTGATATTTTCGTAAGTATGAGCCAAATCAAAATAGCGGGACTTGCGCACGGAACCGGAAATAAGTTTGTTCGGGCGGTCGAATGTCTGGATATCGTCAATCGAAACTTTCAGCTCCGAAGCCTTAACTGTGGCGCCCTGTAAGGCGAGTGCGGCTGCTGTTGCAAGCGCTTGCATTTCGCTCATCTTTAACAGGCTGACTGTCAGCGAACAATAGACGTCGGATTCCTGAAATTTCGCTTTTATAAAAGTATCCCATGCCTGCCCAAAACTTTGTAACGAAGCTTCAACTGTCCTGTTTGTATCAAACAAGTCCATGATATTTTTCCTGTAAACATAAGCGAAACCGGGCGCAACAATTTCGGCGGAAGACGCAAGCACGTAATCCGCTTTGTCGCGCAACTCGTACATTGACACCACGTCTGACATCAGACATGCCTCAAACACAATGAAGTCGAATTGTCCGTCGGGGATAGCGGCCGCAAAATCAGTCATTTCCATTTCATGCTTTGCGCCGCTGCCTTTATCTATCACCAAAGAGCGGGTTGTTAAGGGATTGCTGAGCGTCCCTTCCGGCAGCCAGCCGCTTGCATGGGAGAAGAAAATCATCCCGTAACTGTCTGCAGGATAGTTAGTTGTAAGATAATTTATAGAGCGGCTCAACACTGCCTTGTCCGCAGAATCTTCGATGCCGTAAACTTCCAGGGTATCAAGCCCGTAACGACCGCTATCGTCTTTTTTGTCGTTCACCCTCATCATTACGGCGCCTTTGCTAAGTCTGTCGGCGTATATAATCAACTCACCATGACCGGGTTGCCATCCGATTAGAATCTCATTCAGTTTGGTCGGCACATCGTTGTCAATCATGTTGCCTTCATCAGTCGCTATGTAAAAAAGGATGTTTCGTTTGGGCGATTCTACCGGCTCAATTAACTCGTTGTTACACCCTGAAAAACAGGCTAAAACAACTGTAATCAACAAAGATTGCAGAGTTAATCCGAATATAAAATATTGATTTCTAATAAGTTTCATATTATTCATTGCCGAATTTCTTCAAAATTTCACTGCAAAGGTACGAATTTTTTTTTCAAATAAAAAACTAAAAATCAAAAATTTATGGAAAATTAACCCTTAAATGCTTGCCATCCTTGCGCTTTTAGTTGTATCTCGCCGCCGTCGCGACCGACAAGGACGTTGCCATATTCGGGTTTTGTAACGTGTCCGATAATTGCGACGCCTTTCATAGCGGCAACGGCGTCGTGCATGCCGAGCGGGACGGTGAACAGCAGTTCGTAGTCCTCGCCGCCGTTCATGGCAGCCGTTACGAGGTTCATATTGAACTCTTCCGCCATCGCAGCAGTCTGATAATCAATTGGTATGCGCTCTTCAAAGATGCGGCACCCTACGCCGCTCTCGTGGCTGATATGAAGCAGTTCGGACGACAATCCGTCCGAGACGTCAATCATCGCCGTAGGAACTATTGATGCGGCAGCGAGCATTGCGACGACATCTTTGCGGGCTTCGGGTTTAAGTTGTCGCTCAAGGATATATTCGTGTCCTGAAAAGTCGGGTTGAAAATCTTTTTCGCCCTGAAAGACAACCTTCTCTCTTTCAAGCAGTTGTAGCCCCATATATGCGGCGCCGAGGTCGCCGGAAACGCATATAAGGTCGTTTTCGCGGGCGCCGTTGCGGTATGCAATCTTGCCTTTCTCGCCCTCGCCTATACAGGTGATGCTGATTGTCAGGCCGGTAACCGACGACGACGTGTCGCCGCCCACAATATCAACGCCATAGACCTCGCACGCAAGTTTCAGGCCGGCATAAAATTCTTCAAGGTCTTCCACGCAAAAACGCTTCGATATGCCAAGCGAGACTGTTATCTGCTTCGGCTGGCCGTTCATTGCATAGATGTCGGAGAAATTGACGACCGCCGACTTGTAGCCGAGATGCTTCAACGGCACATAGACAAGGTCGAAATGAACGCCTTCGAGAAGCAGGTCTGTAGTTATAAGTATCTGATTATCAGTGTATTCAAGTATAGCGGCATCGTCGCCGACGCCTTTGACGGTGCTTGGATTACGAAGCGGCAATTGGGCGGTCAGATGACGTATCAAGCCGAACTCGCCGAGGGTGGATATTTCTGTTCCTGACATTTATTTGTTGATGTTAATGGTTGAAAATACGTGTTTTAGAATCAAATCGTCGAACCTGTTGCCGTGCCCGAATAGGAATTGCATCCGTATAGGCGCGTAAAAAAGCAGCGGTTTCCAATCTGCCGGCAAATCGGCCGTTCGCAGCCTCGTTGCGTCTTTTTCGGTGCATATTATACGCCTTTTAAAAGCGGATAACTGTTTGAAAACAGAGTCAATTGCCTGAATATCAGTGGGAACAAAATCATGATGATCGGGGAAAGTGAAGACCCGCACGTCGTTGGCAAGCGTTCTGATTTTGTTTATCAAAGTGTGAGGCGATGCTATCCCTGTGATTAACAGGATTTTTTCATCTTTCGAGATCTCTTCCATTCCGCAAGCCGCAATTTCCGTTAACTTGAAAACAGGCTGCAAATCAAGATATTGTATCTCCGAAAAAAAGAGTTTCTGGTTGGCCATCAGAGACATACTTTTTTCTATCAATCGCAGATGGATTGGCTTAAGATCGTTCCTGCATTTTGTAACTATAACAATATCAGCGCGATAAGCGTTATAGACCGATTCCCTGAGGTCGCCGACGGGAAGGATATGGTCTTCGTAATACATATTGTTGTAGTCGGTGAGCATTACCGTCAGCGATGGCGTAACGTAGCGGTGCTGCATGGCGTCGTCGAGGATAATGACCTGCGGGCGCTCGTTTTCGGGTAGCGCGAGCAGTTTATTTATGCCGCGCCTGCGGTTAGCATCAACAGCTACGATAGCGTCGGGGTATTTTTGTTTCAACTGGCATGGCTCGTCGCCTGCCTCGTCTGCATAACTGCCGACTTCGACAATCCGGAAACCTTTTGTCCGCCGCTTGTAGCCGCGACTTAGCGTTGCGACGCGGTAATGCTTCAGAAGCAAGGCGGTAAGATATTCGGTAAAAGGCGTTTTGCCGGTACCCCCAACGGAAAGATTCCCGACACAGATAATCGGTATCGGGAATTTTTCCGAAGGCAGTATCTTCATGTCAAACAGCATATTACGTATCCCTGTAACAAAGCCGTAAAGCAATGCCAGCGGGGATATAAGGAGTCGTAATATGCCTTTTTTTCGCTGCATCACAGTTTATCAGCCGAGCCGAGCACTTCTTTTATCTTGTGGATATAGAGTTTCTTGGCGTTTTCGCGAGCGGGACCGAGATATTTGCGCGGGTCGAACTCTGCGGGTGATTCAGCAAAGACCTTGCGTATAGCGGCAGTCATAGCCAGTCGGCTGTCGGAATCAATATTTATCTTGCAGACGGCAGACTTGGCGGCTCGGCGCAACTGGTCTTCGGGTATGCCGATAGCGTCTTTGAGTGCACCACCATACTTGTTAATAGTTGCCACTTCTTCCTGCGGCACTGACGAAGCGCCATGCAGCACTATCGGGAAACCGGGCAGTTCTTTTTCAACGGCTTCGAGGATGTCGAAAGCCAATGGTGGAGGTACAAGCACGCCATCGGCGTTGCGTGTGCACTGGTCAGGCTTGAACTTGTTGGCGCCATGCGACGTTCCGATAGAGATAGCTAATGAATCGCAACCTGTCTTGGTAACAAAATCAACGACCTCTTCGGGGCGAGTATAAGTGTGATGTTCAGCCGAAACTTCGTCTTCTACACCCGCCAAAACGCCCAGCTCGCCTTCTACTGTTACATCATACTGATGAGCATACTCTACAACTTTCTTTGTTACGGCAACATTCTCATCATAAGGCAGATGCGAGCCATCTATCATCACCGACGAGAAGCCGAGATCTATACAACTCTTGCATAGCTCAAATGTATCGCCATGGTCTAAGTGTAACACTATCTGCGGGTTAGGACAACCTAACTCTTTAGCGTAAGCCACAGCTCCTTCAGCCATGTAACGCAGCAGCGTCTGGTTGGCATACTTGCGAGCGCCACTTGAAACCTGCAGAATAACAGGTGATTTCGTTTCTACAGCTGCTTGAATGATAGCCTGCAACTGTTCCATGTTGTTAAAATTAAACGCAGGGATAGCATATCCCCCTTTAACTGCTTTAGCGAACATCTCGCGGGTGTTCACTAATCCTAAATCTTTGTAATTGACCATTTTGTAATAATTTATGATAAAAAATACTTCTTACATGGGTGCAAAGTTACAAAAAATATCCTCGCAAATGTAAAATCTTCCGTAAAATTTGTCCGTGTGCTCAAAAATCAGTAATTTTGACGCCCGAAACAAACAAATTTATTAGATGATACAGGATAAAACGATTTTTGAAATTATTGAGCGAGAGCATCGCAGACAGTTGAAGGGAATAGAACTCATCGCTTCGGAAAATTTTGTCAGTGAGCAAGTTATGCGGGCTATGGGTTCGTGTTTGACGAACAAATATGCCGAAGGATATCCGGGTAAGCGCTATTACGGCGGTTGCGAAGTGGTTGATGAAAGCGAAAACATTGCTATTGAGCGACTTAAGCAGCTTTTCGGCGCCGAATGGGTCAATGTACAACCTCATTCGGGTGCGCAGGCTAATGCGGCAGTTTTCCTTGCGGTGATGAACCCTGGCGACACTTTTTTGGGGCTTAACCTGTCGCATGGCGGCCATTTGTCGCATGGTTCGCCGGTCAACAGTTCGGGTATTCTCTATCGCGCCACGGAATATAATGTGCGCGAGGATACGGGGCGAGTTGATTACGACCAGATGGAGGAAGTTGCGCTTCGGGAGAAGCCGAAACTGATTGTCGGCGGCGCTTCGGCGTATTCCCGCGAATGGGATTATGAGCGGATGAGAGCCATTGCCGATAAAGTCGGGGCGCTGTTGATGATTGATATGGCTCATCCTGCGGGACTTATCGCGGCAGGACTGCTCAACAACCCGCTTAAATACGCGCATATCGTTACTTCTACGACGCATAAAACGCTTCGCGGGCCTCGCGGCGGGGTTATTTTGCTCGGACGCGATTTTGAAAATCCGTGGGGAAAGACAACTCCGAAAGGGGAAATAAAAATGATGTCGCAACTGCTTGATTCGGCGGTGTTTCCGGGCATTCAGGGCGGACCGCTCGAGCATGTAATCGCTGCAAAAGCCGTCGCTTTCTTTGAGGCGTTACAGCCTGAATATAAGGCATATCAGTCGCAGGTCAAAAAGAACGCCGCTGCTATGGCGCAGGCTTTTATTGACCGGGGTTACAAGATTATTTCGGGCGGCACCGATAATCACAGCATGTTGATTGACTTGCGCACCAAATTCCCCGAATTGACGGGCAAAGTGGCTGAAAAAGCGCTTGTTGCGGCGGACATCACGGTTAATAAAAACATGGTGCCGTTCGACAGCCGCTCGCCGTTCCAGACGTCGGGCATAAGGGTCGGAACGCCCGCCATCACTACCCGTGGTGCAAAGGAACAGCTTATGTATGAGACGGTTGAGTTGATAGACGCTGTCCTTTCCGCTCCCGAATCGGAGGCGACGATCAGTTCCGTTCGCGCAAAAGTGAACGCCATTATGAAGGATTATCCTTTGTTTGCATGGTAATTTTAAACATCAGATAAAATGAAAACAAATATTTTTCTATCAGCGGTATGCGTATTGATATGCTGCATATCGTGTGCTGACCAAAAGGCTCGGCAAGCGTCTTATAATCAGGGTATTAACATTATTCCAAAACCACAAAGCCTGACGGTTGACGAAGGCGTTTTTCGCATCAACGGCAAGACGGGTTTTTATGCGCCAACGCCTGAAAGCAAGGCTGTTATGGAGTATTTTACCGCTAAAATCAAGGCTGCTACCGGTTTGCCTGTTGCTTTGAGCGACCGCGACGCCGACAAGAATACCGTTTCGTTAGTCCTCGATGCGGCGCTTGATGTTAATAATGAGGGTTATTATCTAACGGTTACCCCTCAAAAAGCGACTGTAAGGGCAAAAACGCTTCAGGGGCTGTTTTACGGCATGCAGACGTTTATGCAGCTGTTGCCCGCCGAGATAGAAAACAGTGCCAACCCGCACCCGCAGGTCGTTTTTGAAGCGCCTTGCGTAACGGTGAAAGATGAGCCGCGTTTTGAATATCGCGGTATCCACCTTGACCCGAGCCGTCATTTTATGTCGGTGGCTGATGTGAAGAAATATTTGGAGCTTGTTTCACTGTTTAAAATCAACAAGTTACATTTTCATCTTACTGATGATCAGGCTTGGCGCATAGAGATAAAAAAATATCCGCGCCTGCAGGAAATTGCATCCAAACGCATTGAGGGTGAGGGCTTTGAATATGGAGGGTATTATACTCAGGACGAGATACGCGAAATTGTGAAATATGCCTCCGACCGTTTCATCACGGTTATCCCAGAAATAGAGCTACCCGGGCATGAGATGGCTGCTATTGCCGCATATCCCGAACTTGCATGCAAGGCGGGCGATTACAAGCCGCGTATCATCTGGGGAGTCGAAGATATTGTCCTTTGCGCCGGCAAAGAGCATGTTTTCGAGTTTTTGGAAGATGTGTTTAAGGAGGTAATAGACTTATTTCCAAGCGAATACATACATATTGGTGGAGATGAATGTCCAAAAGTTTCATGGCTGCACTGTCCGCTGTGCCAAAAACGTATCCGCGAAGAGGGTTTGACGGCAAAAGACGGTCATTCGGCCGAAGAGCGCTTGCAGAGTTATTTTGTGCAGCGGATAGAAAAAATGCTCGCCAAATACGGGAAAAAGATTATCGGTTGGGACGAGATACTTGAAGGCGGACTTGCGCCGACGGCTACGGTGATGTCGTGGCGCGGCGAGGAAGGTGGCATTGCTGCTGCAAACCTTGCGCATGACGTGATAATGACGCCAAGTTCCAACGGCATGTATATAGACCAGTTTCAGGGCGACAGCAAGATTGAACCCGTTTCTATCGGCGGCTTAACTACGCTTAAACGGGTTTACGACTACAACCCGACGCCCGATACCCTCGTGAAAGTGTCTAAAGACCACTATATCAAGGGAGTACAGTGCAATACATGGTCGGAATATTTTTATACGGAGGCTATCCGCGAGTACCGTATTTTCCCGCGTATCATCGCCCTGTCGGAGATAGCGTGGACAGAGCTTGAAAACAAAGATTATCAGGACTTTGAGCGCCGTATTAATAATGCATACGTGCGCTTGGACGCTTACAATATCAATTATCACATACCGCAGCCTGAGCAGCCTTTCGGTTCATGTAACTATGTGGCTTTCACCGATAAAGCGACGTTGACATTCACGACCTCGCGTCCTTACAAAATCGTTTACACCCTCGACGGCGCCGAGCCGACCGCCTCATCTGCGGTTTATGACAAGCCCATAGAGACGTCAGAAAACATAATCCTGAAAATAGCAACCGTGCTGCCGTCGGGAAAGATGAGCAAGACGCGCGTCATAACGGTTGAAAAACAGCCGCTTGCGCCTGCCGCAGCAGCTATTGACGCGGCATCCCTTAAAGAAGGACTTAAGGTGAAGACAGCTGAAGGATATTTTCTTAAAACATCTGATACAAAGGATATTACGGCGTGGAAAGAACAGGTTATCCCTAACTTGGGGCGACTTACGCAGTTGAATATCAATAACAATGAGTATGCCGCTGTGGGAGAGGGCTTTATAGATATTCCCGAAGATGGCGTTTATTTCTTCTCGTCCGATCTTGAGGAGGTGTGGATAGACGGCAAACTGTTGATAGATAACGGCGGCGAGGTGAAACGCTTTTCGCGACGCGACAAGTCGGCGGCGCTTGCCAAGGGCTTACATGCCGTTAAGGCCGTTCATCTAGGACATATCATCGGTGGCTGGCCGTCATGGTGGAACAACGGCTCTATCCGCTTCCGCCGCGCCGATGCCGAAAGATGGCAACGGGTCAAAACGCTTTCTTCGCGAGATGAGGAAAGCTGAAAAAGAGCGCGGCACGATAGTCATCCCCCAAGAGGAGAAAGACGCCGCACGACGGTTATGGGAACGCTCACGTAAAAACTTTTTATAAATAATCATAATAATAGTTAATTATTGCTTAAATCGGTCGGGGGAATTGTTAAAATTTGTGGCGAAAAAAGTACTGTTTGTGGTGTTGGGTGTGTCAAAAATTGTTATATTTGGGATGGGGGGTGAAAAAAATGTTGCTTTTTTTGCAACTTTTGAAAGCGGAAGAGGGTGATTTTTGTACTTAAAATGTAACTTTGGTGTAAATGTTGCATTTTTTGCAGTTTTGGTGGATTTGGATTTTTGAATTATTTTTGCGGCGTCGTTCTTTGAATTTTTATCACGGCGGGTTTCACGAAAGTTTTAACACGAAGGCTTGAACACGAAGGTT
>JAISTJ010000107.1 GCA_031272655.1 Tannerella sp. | reverse complement strand
CGTTGGGGTAATGTTTCACCCGACAAGAAACATGTACTCTTCGCTAAAGACCTTAATCTGTGGTATATGACATATTCGGAATACGAAAAATTGCAGAAAAATCCGAAAGACAGCACTATCGTGGAAACGCAACTGACAACCGATGGCGTGGAGGATTTCGGATACGGGATGCCACGCAACCGCATGAGCACTGATTCGGCTCTTCTCGACCACAAACGCAAGTCGGTAATGGGCAACTGGTCGCCCGACGGTAAGTTTTTCGTTACGACGCTAAGCGATCAGCGTCAAATGAAAGACCTCTGGGTAATCAATTCAATCGCCAAACCTCGCCCTACACTCGAAACATATAAATATCAATTACCCGGAGAAGACGGATCCCCTGTAACTCATTTGTATTTATTTGATATTGAAGCCAAAAGCCGCAAAGAAATCAAAACGGACGCTTTTGCAGATCAAATGATTCAATTAGCGTCCAAACCCCGCGAAGACTTTACTGCCCCGCAGACTTGGCTCGGCGATGAAGCGAAATTTTTTCTTACCCGTGTAAGTCGAGACATGAAACGTGTTGATATCTGCACTTATACGCTTGGAGAAGATACAATAAAACCCATTATTCAAGAGAGACTTAACACATATATAGAAACCCGCCCGATAGCGCTTACCGACAATAACAAAGAACTCATACACTGGAGCGAGCGCGATGGATGGGCGCATCTGTATCTGTATGACGCCGAGGGCAATATGAAAAATCGCATTACCAAAGGCGCATGGCATGTTGATCAAATAAGACACGTGGACAGTAAAAACCGAGTAATCTATTTCATAGCTAATGGACGCGAACAGGATGATTCAACACCCTACTACGAACATCTTTACCGTGTAAATTTCGATGGAACGGGACTTAAAATCATTACTCCGGGCAATTTCTTTCATCTTATTTCAATGGACAAAGACGGCAAATACGTTGTTGACAATTATTCGAGAGTCAATACTATACCGGCAACGGCGTTATACGACAACACAGGTCGCCGTATAATGACGCTTGAAGAAAGCGACTTCTCACAGCTGAAGCTTGCCGGTTATCAGTTCCCTGAAATTTTCAAGGTTAAAGCAGCCGACGGTGTTACCGACCTCTACGGACTAATCTACAAACCATTCAATTTTGACTCCACAAAAGTCTATCCGGTAATTGATTATGTCTATCCGGGTCCGCAACAGGAAGGAACATACGATCGGTTCATTCCGTTGAATCCACGTACTGACCGACTTGCTCAGGCAGGTTTCATAGTCATCTCCGTAGGACATCGCGGCGGTCATCCTTCACGTTCCAAATGGTATCATAACTATGGATACGGCAACCTGCGCGACTATCCCTTAGCCGACCACAAATCAGCTATTGAACAACTGTGTCGTCAATTTAACTATATGGATATCAATCGCATAGGTATTCACGGTCATTCCGGCGGCGGTTTCATGTCAACAGCTGCATTGTTAGTCTATCCCGATTTTTTCAAAGTAGCAGTTTCATGCGCAGGCAATCATGACAACAATCTTTATCATCGCAGCTGGAGCGAGAAACATCATGGCGTACAGGAGATTACCGACGAAAACGGCAATACGCGATTTAACATACACGTACCCGCCAATCAGGAGCTTGCGGCAAACTTGAAAGGACATTTATTGCTGATACACAGCGAAATAGACAACAACGTCCATCCATCTAATTCAATAGTTGTAGCCAACGAACTGATAAAGGCAGGCAAACGTTTCGATATGCTTATAATACCCGGTCAGCGTCATCATTTCGAGAATTACAACGAGTATTTCTATTGGAGAATGGTAGATTATTTTTCGGAACATCTGCTCGGACGACGCGAACAAGGGACGGATATTCTCGACATCAAACTCGGAAACTGGTTTCAGGGGTATCAGGATAATTGAGAATTAAGAATTAAGAATTAAGAATTGGGAATTGAGCTTTCCCCGTCATTGCGAACGCCCTACCCCCGTCATTGCGAACTTCCTTTTCTTCGTCATTGCGAACGCAGTGAAGCAATCTCATTTCCCCGTCATTGCGAACGCCCTACCCCCGTCATTGCGAACGCAGTGAAGCAATCCAGTCAATAAACCGTTATTATCTATTTTTTCCGAAAAGTTGGAAAATCATTGATTTTTATATTATCTTTGCAGGCTGAAACTTAGATTTTATGTTGACAAAGATTATTGACAGCGAGCAGGTTCACAAGCTTAAAACCGTCATTGACAAGGCGGAAAACATTGTGATCGTTTCGCATGAACTGCCCGACGGAGACGCAATAGGCTCATCTTTAGGGTTTTATCACTATCTGACTACTTTCGACAAGAAGTCGGTTAAGATTATTGTGCCCAACAATTTCCCCGAATTTCTCAAATGGATGCCCGGAGCGGAAGACATTGTGCTTTTCGACCAATACACCGATTTCGGCAAACAGCTTATACATGAGGCAGATACTATATTTTGCCTCGACTTTAACGCATCAAAACGTGTCGGCAGGATGACTTCCACATTAGTGGCCGCCGACGCTGAAAAAGTCATGATAGACCACCATCTCGATCCCGATGACTTCTGCAACTTAACGATCTCGTACCCGCAGATGTGCTCCACCTCCGAACTTGTTTTCCGCCTGATTTGCGCTTTAGGAGACGCCGATCTGATAGATAAAAACGCTTCCGAGTGCTTCTATACAGGGATGATGACCGATACGGGCGCTTTCAGCTACAATTCCAACAGGGAAGATATATACCTGATAGTCAGTGAGTTAATTAAAAAAGGAATAGATAAAGACCAAATTTACCGTAAAGTCAATCAGGTCTATTCCGAAAGCCGTTTGCGCCTGATGGGATATGTTTTGTACGAAAAAATGAAGATTTACAGATACAAAAAAACGGCGTTGTTCACGCTTTCGCAAGCCGAGCTAAACCGTTTTAACTACCGCTCCGGCGATACGGAAGGCTTTGTAAATCTGCCGCTTAGCATTAACGGCGTGGAATTTTCCTGTTTTTTAAGGGAAGAAACAAGCCTGATAAAAATTTCACTCCGCTCGGTCGGAGAATTTCCGTGCAACCGCTTTGCGGCGGAGTATTTCAACGGCGGGGGACACAAAAACGCCTCCGGCGGCGAATATTACGGCTCTCTTGCCGACGCCGTCAATCTGTTTGAAACCGGTTTGATGAAGTTTAATCCTGATAATTATAATATTACACAGATATGAAAAAAAGTTTTTATATAATGGCATCGGTTTTTTGCCTGATAGATCTGCTTTTTTCGGTTTCATGCAACGATACGAAGACGTATGAGGAACTGAAATCGGAAGAGAAAGTGGTGATTAGAAGAATTATAGCTTCAAAAGACATTGAAGTGTTGAGCGAATTTCCCGCATCGGGCGTTTTTGGTGAAAACCAGTTTGTACAGCTCGAAAGCGGCATCTACCTGAACATTGTTGATTCAGGCAACGGCGTTCGCGCAACCGCCGGAACCACAACGGTTTTGGTGCGCACCAGAGGGGAAATTTACGACGCAGACACGCCTTATCACTTCAATACGTTCGCCAATACCGCCTATCCGTTTGAATTTCTGTACGGTATGGCGTATTATGTCGTAAATGAGCACGCCCAATCCGGCGATTACTATTATCTCGCATTCGGAATGGGCTTGGAATCAATACTTCAATATGTTGGTGACAGCTCTGTTGTGAAGCTGATTGTGCCCGGATATTCGGAAATAAGCCAGCAGCCTGCAGGCAGCACTTACCAGTCGGCTAACACTAACCAGTACTATCCGATTTACTATGACAAAGTGAGGTATCTCTTTTATTAACAGATAGTTATGACACTTATTAAATCCATTTCGGGCATCCGCGGTACGATAGGCGGTGCGCCCAACGAAGGATTGAATCCGCTCGCTATCGTAAAATTCGTGTCTGCCTACGCCACTTTTATCAGGCAAAACAGCCCCTGCGCGTCCAACTGCATCGTCGTAGGGCGCGATGCCCGTATTTCCGGCCTGATGGTGAAAAATATCGTCAACGGTACGCTTATCGGTCTGGGTTTCAATGTGATAGATATTGACCTTGCCACAACTCCCACTACCGAACTCGCTGTTATTACCGAAAACGCCTGCGGAGGAATCATCATCACCGCAAGCCATAACCCGAAACAGTGGAACGCTTTGAAACTACTGAACAACCGCGGTGAATTTCTAAATGCCGCCGAAGGTCAAGCCGTTATAAAACTTGCTGAAAAAGAGCAATTTGAATATGTTCCTGTTGAACGGCTTGGAAAAATTATATCCGATACCCGCTACCGTGAGCGGCATATTTCGCATGTTCTTGGCTTACAACTCGTTGATATTGAGGCTATTAGAGCGGCGCATTTCCGTGTCGCCGTTGATTGCGTAAACTCCGTAGGCGGCATTGTTATTCCCGACCTGCTTTATGCGCTGGGAGTGAAGGAGTTATTCAAGCTGCACTGTAACCCGCATGGCAACTTCTCGCATAACCCCGAGCCGTTGCCGGAAAACCTTACGGAGATTTCGTCCCTGATGAAGCAGGCAAAGGCTGATGTGGGCTTCGTTGTTGATCCTGATGTGGATCGTCTCGCTGTCGTATGCGAAGACGGCGAGATGTTTGGCGAGGAATATACGCTTGTCGCCGTTGCCGACTATGTCCTTTCGGCCTGCGGAGGCGGCAATACGGTCAGCAACCTTAGCTCTTCAAGGGCTTTGCGTGATGTTACCTTGCAGCATGGCGGGCAGTATTTCGCCGCTGCAGTCGGTGAAGTGAACGTGGTGGCAAAGATGAAAGAATGTGGAGCAGTTATCGGCGGCGAGGGTAATGGCGGAATTATCTATCCTGCAAGCCATTACGGTCGCGACGCTTTGGTTGGGATAGCGCTTTTCCTCACGCATTTGGCACATAAGAAGCTGAAAACAAGCGAGTTAAAAGCTTCTTACCCGCAGTATTACATATCAAAACAGAAGATAGAATTGACGCCCGATACAGATGTAGATGCTATATTGTTGAAAATCAAGGACAAATATTCATCTCATAACATCACCTGCATTGACGGCATAAAAATAGATTTCCCCGACAAATGGGTTCACTTGCGGAAAAGCAACACAGAGCCGATAATCCGCATCTATTCGGAGGCGCACACGATGGCAGAAGCCGAATCGCTCGGACAGGAAATAATCAGGGAAATCAAAGCCCCTGTTTCCATTTAAGAAAGTCAACGACGACGCGAAATAATTCCCGTGATGCGCAAACTCAAAGTAACCGAACTGAACCGCCTGACAACGGATGAATACCGCGCAAGCGTCAAAACTCCCCTGACGGTTGTCCTTGATAATGTGCGCAGTATGAACAATGTTGGCTCGGTGTTCCGGACGGCCGACGCTTTCCGCCTTGAGGCCGTTTATCTGTGCGGCATCACCGCCGTCCCGCCCGACCCCGAAATTCACAAGACGGCGCTCGGAGCCGAAGATACCGTTTCATGGCGGTATTTCAAAGACACCCTTGAAGCGATCAGTGAGCTGAAGCAGCGCGGCTACATCGTTTGCGCTCTTGAACAAGCGGAAGGCAGCGTTCCGCTCGAAAATTTTCACCCAGAACGCCTGAAAAAATACGCCCTGATAATCGGGCATGAGGTTAAAGGCGTTCAGCAAGAGGCAGTTAACGAGTGCTCTTGCTGTATCGAAATCCGGCAATACGGCGTCAAACACTCTCTAAACGTCGCTGTTTCGGCCGGAATTGCAATTTATGACATTACCAACAAATTATTATATGGAAAAGTTGATTAAACACAGTTTGGATGAGGCTTTCCGCACATTGAAGCGTTTCATGGACGATCCGGAAACCATTCATGCTATCGGCAGCGCTATTAAACTGATAGTCAATGCCTTAAATAACAAGGGGAAAGTTATTACCTGCGGCAATGGCGGCTCAATGTGCGATGCAACGCATTTTGCCGAAGAGCTGACGGGGCGGTTCCGCAATAACCGCCGCCCGCTGCCCGCCATTGCCATCAATGACCCTGCGCATATCTCCTGTGTAGCAAACGATTATGGTTATGAAGATATTTTCGCCAATTATATTGAAGCGCTCGGAAGCGACGGCGATGTGCTGGTTGCTTTCAGCACGAGCGGCAACTCTGAAAACATCGTCCGCGCAGCATTTAAAGCGCATGAAAAAGGGATGAAAGTCGTCGCCCTGACCGGCAAAAAAGCAAGCCGGCTTGCGGAAATCGCCGATACGGTCATAGCTGTTGAGCACGAAGGCTTTTCCGACAGGATACAGGAGATGCACATTGTCGCCGTTCACATCATCATTGAAGGCGTCGAAAGCACCTCCTTTTTTTCCGCAAGCGAAAAAGAAAAAGCGAACGCAGTGAAGCAATCCGGTTTTTTATAACAGCTATTTTAAAATCAAATCACCCCAAATCGCCTAAGCGCCTCCCCTACCCCGTCGTCATCAACAGAAGTTGTAATGTAATCGGCTGACTGTTTGACCTCTTCTTCGGCATTCCCCATAGCCACTCCAATACCTGCATAACGCAACATAGTTATGTCGTTACCACCGTCCCCAAAAGTCATTATTTCTTCGCGGCTGAGACCAAAACGTCTTATAACTTCCTGTATTCCAACACTTTTATCTATACCTTTAGCAACTATGTCGGCAAAAGTGGGATACCATCGAGTTGCCTGACAGTCAGGTAGAAAACGCATTATTTCCGGCTCTTTTTCCGTCGAAAAAAAAGCCGTCAGTTGAAATATCTCACGGTCTAAGAAAGCCGTAGAATCAAGCACCGGTCTGGGCGGAAACTCCACCAATTTCATCATACGTTCGGTGATATCGAACACCCCGTTAGCCGTAACGCTGTCTGCGTCAACGAAGAAACACGGCACCCGTTCAACCGTCGTGTCGTAGTGTATAAAAGCTTCAACATTATTTCGCGGGATACTCTTTTTAAACAGCACCTTTCCATCTGCAGTACAGTATGCGCCGTTCAGTGTTATATAGCCATCAAACTCCAGATTATCAAGATTATTAATATCCGAAAAGTGTCTGCCCGTAGCAACGAAAACCTTCACCCCCCTGCGACGCGCTTCCATCAACGCCTCCTTTGTATTGTCAGGCATCCGGTGCGTCTTGAAACTCACCATTGTACCATCAATATCTAAAAAAATACCTCTAACCATTACACGATAAAAAAATAAAAAATAATAAATAAAAAATAAAAAATCTAATATCTAAAATCTAAAATCTAAAATCTCAATTCTTAATTACCAGCACTTTATCAATCCTCGCCCCGTCCATATCAACAATTTCAAAAGTAAATCCGTTCCATTTGAACGTATCGCCTGTTTTAGGCACACGCTCAAGAACATCTAAAATCAATCCGCTCAAGGTGTTATAATCATTTTCTTCATACAAATCTTCCAAATCGAAGTATTCAAGGAAGCTGTAGAACGAGCATTGACCGTCAACGAGCACGCTGCCATCGCGTCGTTTAATGATTTCCGGTTCTTCACCCGGTTCATTGACCTCTCCTATCAGCGCATCAATTATATCTTTCAGGGTAACAATACCTTGCACGCTGCCAAACTCGTCGGTTACAATGCCATATTTGACATGGGCCTGCCTGAACTGCTCCAAAGCCTTGTAAACGCTCATGTTCTCCTGTATGAAATGCGCGGGACGGAGTATTTTTGCCAATTCAAAATCTGGGGTGTCAATATATCCGAAAAGCTCTTTGAGGAAGATGACGCCTTGTATGTTATCAAATTTTTCCGAAACAACAGGGTAAGTATTATAAAGGTTGGTTTTAACTTTCTCCCTTATTTGCGCTGCGCTATCGTTCATTTCAATCCACACGAGGTCGCTTCGATGGGTCATAATGCTGCCTACGGAGCGGTCTCCCAGATGAAAGACACGTTCTACTATATCCTGCTCTACCTCTTCAACTTCGCCACCTTCAAAGCCTTCCTGTACAACGGCTTTTATTTCTTCTTCCGTAACTTTATTGGCATCGCCGGCATCATTGAGGCCAAACAAAGCAACAACGCCTTTAGTGCTCTTTGAAAGCGCCCATACAAAGGGCAAAGTAATCACAGAAAGCCAACTCATTGGCTTGGCAAAAAACATAGCCGTCTTTTCGGCAAAACTCATCCCAATTCGTTTAGGTACAAGCTCGCCCAGAACAAGCGTCAGATAAGTTACCGCAACAACGATTAACAGTTTGGAAACCCCAAGCGCATACGGCTCAAAGACAGGATATTGCGACAGGAAAGCCGCCAGATTAGCTGCAAAAGCCTCACCTGAGAAAAGACCGGTCAGGATACCGGTAAGCGTTATGCCTATCTGTATGACAGACAGAAACTTATCAGGTTCTTTCGACAGTTCGAGCGCTCGTTTAGCCGACTTGCTGCCTTTCTTGGCAAGCGCCTCCAGACGCGCCCTGCGCGCCGAAACAAGCGCTATCTCCGCCATAGACAGCATTCCGTTAAGCAATATTAAGCCCGTTATTATTAAAAACTCCATATACTTTCTTTAAACAAGTGCAAAGGTAACGCTTTTTACGAAACCCAACGCATTTTCGATGTAAATTTTGCCTGTACAGATTATTTTTTTGGCGCAAAAGTAACAGAAATAAATTATTTTAGCATATCTTTGAGGCATAAAATGGCAAAAAATTTATGTTAAGCAAGGCAAAAATCAAAGAGATACGGGCGCTTGAGATGAAGAAACGCCGCGATGAATCAGGACTTTTCATCGCTGAGGGAAACAAGACGGTCGCCGATATGATTCAAGTTTTTGAATGTGAGTGGTTGCTTGCGCGAAGTTCTTGGATGGCTACACAGGGGGATATACCTGCCCGTGAGCTTGTTCTCGCCGAAGATGACGAAATCCGCAAGGTCAGTCTGATGAAGACACCTCAGGATGTGTTCGCCGTTTTCCGCAAACCGGTTTATTCGTTGTCTGACGCTTCGCCCGCTTCGGGGCTTGTTTTGGCGCTCGACGGCGTGCAGGATCCGGGCAATCTGGGGACTATCGTCCGTATCGCCGACTGGTTCGGAATAGAACATATCGTTTGCAGCCCCGACACGGCCGACGCTTTTGGCCCCAAAACAGTGCAATCCGCTATGGGAGCTTTAGCGCATGTGCAGGTGCATTATACCGACTTAACTGCATATATCTCTGATTATCAGTCATTTCGTATTTACGGCGCTTTTCTTGATGGGGATAATATTTACTCCAAAACCCTGTCGTCTAACGGGATAATAGTACTCGGCAACGAAGGCAACGGCATCCGTCCGGAGACGGCATCCTTCATTAACGAGCGGCTGTTTATCCCGTCTTTTCCACCAGACCGCCCGACAACAGATTCCCTGAACGTAGCCGTAGCCGCCGCAGTAGTCGTTTCGCATTTCCGCAACTCCGCTATAACTCTTTAAATAACAAGATTATAACTTTTTTACTTAAAAATACATTTGACTAAAAACGGATTGTCATCGTAGGAAAATGCGTCTAACTTTTTCAATTCTTCTTCCGACAAGACATTACGCATCATCTCTCTGTTCTCATACTCCAACTCGCAGATAAGATAATCCTCTGTAAAACAGAGGGGATTTAAGAGAATGCCTTCAGTCGTTTTATAAAAGAACCTGCTCTTACCTGTTTTTTTGTCGTAAAATAAATGTTTATTTATGTCCATTCCCGGCTCAACTCTCAGGACTGTGTAATAATAATGAGCGTTCTGCATGTTCTTCAAATATGCAATTTTGGCGCCCTTTAATGTTCCGCTGTTAAAAGCTCGAGAAATTCCGTCTTTTCCCTCATATAATCATCTATTTCAATCGAAAACTTATAATATGAATATCAATCTTATCTTTTCCGAAATCCCATGAATATGCCGTATCCAAGCCATTTTCCGTAACCTTGAATACTTCATTTACAAATCCACTTGAAAAATAGACAACGCCATCACTCCCTTTAAACAGATTTTCAAACATTTGTGTTACTAACGGCTCTTTGTCATGAAAACCGCTAATATGTTTTCCGGATTTAGTTTCAAACACATTCAGGCTATTATCCATCCATGCCGTTGAATATGTGATGATTTTGCCATCCTGTAGAAACTCCATCTTCTGAACGTTAGGAATTGACGTTTGCAACTTTGCCTGTTTTATAAATTCAAAGTTATCAAGGTTATATGTATATATAAATGTAAACGGGGACATCAACATAATCGTCCTGTTACTTTCATAAATACCAAAATCACAAATCAATGCGTATTCACCGGGTCCCTGGCCTATCCGATGAATTTTGTTAACATAGCCGCCTTTCTCGTCAAATGCAAAAACGGCATTCTGCCACTTATCAATAATATAATACTTGTCCTCAAAAGGAATTACTTTATCAATAGATTGGATCAAGGACGCCTTGGTCGTTTCCAAAGGAACAAGCTCTACTTTCTCAAAAAGATCAAAAAACGAGGTCGGGGTCTCCTCAAGCGATACTTTCAAAACGGGATAGCCCTTCACTTCTTCTTTCTTCTTATCACTACACGAAGCCGGCAACAAAGCAATGACTACAAAACAAAACAAATCTTTTTCATTTTTTTACTTATTTTAAACTTCCATCAAGGAACAACATTAAAACATAGAACTTTGTTAAGGTTTGATTAAAACGTAACGCTTGCCGTATCCCTAAAGTTAATTGACTTTAAACCTGTCAATTCCGTCTTTCAGAAAGCCTACTATCTGTTTTGCGGCTGCTATCCCTGCATTGATATTGGCTTCAGCTGTTTGTGCGCCCATCTTTTTCGGCGTACTGAAATAACGCGCTGCAAAACGCTCGGTAAGTTCGGAATGGATTGACGGCGTCACATCAGTAAGGTAACGGAAATCCGACCGTTCTTCCATCACACGCAACAGACCGGCCTCATCAATAACCTCCTTGCGGGCAGTATTTATCAACATAGCGCCTTTAGGCATCAAACTCAGCAGGTTAAATCCTATAGAGTTCTTTGTTTCTGCCGTAGCAGGGATATGAAGCGACACGAATTGACATGTTTTATACAGTTCTTCAGAAGAAGAAACCGCTTCAATACCCTCATTAACAATGGCTTCCGCAGAAAGATACGGATCGAAAGCTGCTATCTCCATCCCGAAACCGCGCGCTATCCGAGCTACATTTCGCCCTACATTGCCGTAAGCGTGTATGCCGAGACGTTTGCCTTTCAACTCGGTACCGGACGTACCGTTGTAGAAGTTACGGACGCCGTAAACCATCAGTCCGAGAGCAAGCTCGGCAACGGCGTTAGCGTTCTGTCCGGGCGTGTTCATCACACAGACATTATGCTCTGTCGCCGCTGTAAGGTCTATATTATCGTATCCGGCGCCTGCACGTACAACAATTTTTAATTGCTTTGCTGCATCAAACACTTCATTATCAACAATATCACTACGGACGATTATTGCGTCTGCATCTGCTACTGCCTCAAGAAGTTGAGACTTCTCCGTATATTTCTCTAATAAAGCGAGTTCATAGCTCGCCTCCTCCGTTACTTTACGGATGCCATTCACGGCAATAGCCGCAAATGGTTTGTCTGTCGCTATTAATATTTTCATTTTGTTTTTTCAAAAGATTTCATTGTTTCTACGAGGGCTTGTACGCTTTCGAGTGGCATGGCATTATAGAGTGACGCCCTAAATCCGCCTACCGAACGGTGTCCTTTGATTCCTATCATTCCTGCTGCTGCTGCATAAGCGGCAAACTCGGCTTCGAGATCTGCATATTCGTCGTTCATTACGAAGCATACATTCATCAATGAGCGGTCTTCCGGCGCTACCGTCCCGCGAAAAAGCCTGTTACGGTCTATCTCATCATACAATACGGCGGCTTTCTCCTCGTTTTTCTTTTGAAGTACACTAATTCCGCCCATCTCTTTGTACCATTTCAAGGTCTGCAAAGCAGCAAATATCGGCACAACGGGCGGTGTGTTGAACATAGATTCTTTCTCTGTGTGTGTTAAATAGTTAAGCATTGTCGGAACCGGACGTCCGGCTTTACCGAGAGCTTCCAAGCGAACGATGGCAATAGTAACGCCCGCTGGTGCAAGATTTTTTTGCGCCCCGGCATAAATGACGTCATACTTCGACACGTCAACAGTGCGCGAAAAGATATCGGAAGACATATCAGCCGCTAAAGGTACGCTCACAGACGGTATCTCCTTCAGTTGAGTGCCGTAAATAGTATTGTTAGTTGTGATGTGAAAATAGTCCGAGTCTGGCGCAACTGTGTATTTTTTAGGGATATAAGTATAATTCTTATCTTTTGATGACGCTACAACATCCACTTCACCAAAAATCTTAGCTTCCTTTATAGCTTTCGACGCCCAAGTACCGGTATCAAGGTATGATGCCTTCTTTTTCAGGAAGTTATAAGGAACCATACAAAATTGCATACTTGCCCCGCCGCCAAGGAAAACTACTTCGTGAGTTGATGGTACGTCAAGCAAGTCCTTTACTAACTGCCTCGCCTCATCGTTGACGGCTACAAACTCTTTACCTCTATGTGACACCTCCATCAAAGACAGACCCGTGCCCGCAAAATCAAGTATCGCCTCAGCCGTATTCTTTATAGTATATTGGCTTAATATTGAGGGACCTGCATAAAAATTGTGCTTCTTCATATTCTTTATTTTATTGTTTGTTTATTAATTAAAAGCGACGCAAAGGTAGCAAAAATTTCAGACAATCAGAAAGAAAATGTGTAATTTATGTTAATAACATGTCTTGCAAAATTGCGCGTATGATAGTTCTCAAGCATATAGTAGAGATCCGTGCTGTGATGTCCCGACGAAAAAGTAAAGCCTGCGGAGTACCGCACTTTGTTGAGGCGGTACATCGGCCTGCCGAGTTGATTGTATGGCTCGACGGATGCAAACGGCGAGATAGGCAAACTTTTGATTGAGTATTTGATTTTCAGCCTGTTACGGTGTTCCCAACTGGGATGATTCCAATCGGTGAAAGTATTCATAACCCGCATCCGCAGAGACAAAGAGAACCGTTGAAACGGGACTGCATAAATCAGTTCGGGGTAGTAACGATATTCGGTCTCGTAGCCGTCCGGATTGTTGTTCCAAAACATTTCATAGCCCAACCCGACCGTTAAATGCTTGTTAATCAGGTAATCAACAATGACAATACCATTATACAGGTCCGTTTCGCGGAGATTGTTACGCCGCCGGTATTCAAAATCAAATGATGCCGTCAACTTATCGGGTATCAAATCGGGCTGCAGGGATACAGCCATCCAAAGGGCAAGGTCATCGTAATCGGCAGCCGGTTGAGGCTCAGCAGGCGCCTGCGCATGCGCTGACATAGCGCAAAACGTAGTAACAACAAGGGTTATCAAAGAAAAACAACTGTATCGCATCTTAAAAACCATTCGTATGAGACCGCAAAGTTACAACAAAAATGTTAAATAAACATAAAACTATCATTACGCAACGAATATTTAAGCATAATTAACATTTGAAAGACCTCTGTTTTTATACAAAAAAAGTAATAAATTTTCAGGCAATGTTACAAAAAATGCAAAATTGAAACGGATTTTTAATAGAAATATTCATTTTTAGAAAAGAATCGGGAACTTGTTACTAAAAATATCTATTTAAGCAATAATTAAAGGATTTTTATGACAAAAAAAGCCTTGACGGGAACTTCTTTTTGTATTAATTTTGCAACCGGAAAATTGGATTTGCTTTAAGGAATTGGATACATAATTGTAATGGATACAACTTCAAAAAGAATCTAATTTTATACAAAATATACAAAACTAAAGGAGGTAGTGTATTATGAAAAGGATTGGATATAAAAATTTGAGGAAGGGGGATGAAGCCGCCATTACAGGCTTCAAAACAACATGGATGTCTATAATGTGCTGTCTGATAAGCTCTTGCACGACAACCGTTATAAACGACGGTCTTGACGTTGGAGAAGAACTCAATACCGAAACGCCGGCCAATCCGGCAGAGGCGCAAATTAACATAAACGCATATCCGGACAGGTCGGGTAATATCACGTTCAACATCAAAGCCGACAAAATCACCATTGTCTGGGGCGACGGCGACACGGAAAAACTAAGTCCTGCCGGCGAAGAAACCGCGTGTACGCATCGGTTTTTCAATAACTTAGTCCAGAACATCAAGGTCAAAGCCGAAAATATGACAGACGTCTTTTTCTTCGGCTCAGGCGATGAATACACGGGATTCACAGAACTGCGGTTTACTAACTGCTTGAGTCTCAATTCGATAACCGCATCAGCCAAACTGCTTACAATAATAGAAATAAGCGATGCGCCGGTTTTGAAGAAGTTGAAGATTGCGGCGGCATTGAAATCGGTGGATTTTATCAATAATTTGCCGGCGCTTGAGAAACTGCAGCTCACAACAGACTTAGAATCGGTTACAATCAAGAACCGGTCGTTGCAGGAGTTTAATTACTGGTCAAGCGACACCCAGTTTAAAAGCGACAAGTTGAAAAATCTTGACGTTAGCGGCTGCCCGTCGCTTGTGCAGCTTAGTTGCGACCGTCCAAACCTGACTTCTTTGAATGTTAGCGGCTGTACGTCGCTGCAAATATTAACCATATCCGGCACAAAAGTAGCATTGATAAATGTCTCAACCTGCAAGGCTTTGACAGAACTCAACTGCACGGCTACACAGATTACATCTTTGGACGTGAGCGCCAATACAGCTCTGGAAAAGCTGATATGCTCGCAAAACAGGCTGACTTCGCTTAACGTAAGCCGCAACACAGCGCTTAACTATCTGCTATGCTCTGATAATCAGCTGACAGAGCTGAATGTAACAAGCAATAAAGCGCTTACCTATCTGAACTGCGCTAATAATATGCTGACAGCCTTGAATTTAGCTAACTGTACCGCTCTAATATCACTTGCCTTCGACAGCAACAGGCTTAGTTCCATCAGTTTAGCCAACAACACCGCATTGCTGTATGTAAACTGCAAAAACAACAATTTTACGGCTGCCGAACTGAATAATCTTTTCCTTGACTTGCCCAAACGTGAGATCAGCGATAACGCGACAATAACTATCGGCTCCAATCCTCCGGATGAATCCGGCACAAGGTCATGTGATACGTCTATTGCATCGCGCAAGAGATGGAAGGTATTGTAATTCAGCGCTTTAAAAACCTACTTTAGCCCTTTGGGAAGTAATTTTTTCTTCGCGACAAAAGCGGTGAAGGTCGGCAATGGTCAGCATGTCGCCGCTAAGAATGCTTTCCACAGTGTATTTGCGTGAGATATTCTCAATCTCGCCGCCGCTGAAGTCGTAATTGGAGGCAAACTCTTGCGCTTCGCCCGCCTGTAGCGACGGAATAAGCGTCTGCCATATCTCACGGCGCGTTTCCAATGCGGGTTTGCGAAACTCTACCTTATAGAGGAAACGCCGCTCAAAAGCCTTGTCGAGATTGCCCGTCAGGTTGGTTGTTGCTATCAATATGCCGTCGAGCGTCTCCATTTCCTGAAGGATGATGTTTTGTATCGCGTTGGCTGTCTGGTCAATGGAGTGCGACGTGTTTTCGAGGCGTTTGCCTATCACAGCATCCGCTTCGTTAAAGAGAAGTATCGGGCACGAGCCTGTTTCGGCGGAATATTTTCTATAACGATCAAAAACATCTTTTATCAGCTTTTCGCTCTCTCCATACCACGCACTTTTAGTCTCGCTTATATTGACAATCAAGATGTTACGTTCCACCTGACGCGCTATCTGATAGACCGTTTCCGTCTTGCCCGTCCCCGGAGCGCCGTAAAACAGACAGGCGAAACCGCGCCTCATGCCGGCAGCTTCGAGACGTTGTTGAACTTCGGTAAACCGCTCATCAGTAAGCAATTTTGTCAGGGATTCCACCTGTTTACGTTCTTCGGCGTTGTAATACAGCGATTTAGGCGTAATACTCTCATAATTAACGACTTTATATGGGGATTTTGCTGTTTTGTCATCTTTCAATTTGAAATCATCCTGCTCGTAAACAACTGTGTCTGAAGCCGAAACAGCCGTATCAAAGCCCGGCAACTCGCCAAGGAAAGCTTTTTTGGCTTTCGGGGTGAGCGACCACGAATTTTTGTTCAACATGCGAATATATCCGCTTTTGATTGCCGGAAAAGATTTGTTGAGAAAAGTCAGCCTGACACGGCGAAAATCCCGTTTTTCAGAGAAAATCTCCTGAATATCAGATAGTTCCACCGCTTCATAGCTGCTATTCACGAGCAGATGACAGAAGTAAAGGAACACAGCGCGGGTTTCGTCATCCCATTTTTGCGCCTTCAGTTTTTGCGCCAGAGCAGAAGTGTTTTCCGACAGCAAAGCGTCAATGCGGGCGTACAGACTGTCGGCATTCAGTTCAGTGTTGTTGAAATATTCATCTAACTTATCAAACACCTCATCTACAGGCATATCGGGCAATGAGGCAAGCATTTTCAGCTCCGGCTGCCGGCACAGGGCTTCCGCTTTTGCCTCATCTAAAAGACGCTCAAGCTCGGCTTCGGACGTCTCGTTGCGAGCATACATCAGCGCTTGCGGATTGGCGCGTATTGACTCCTTGCCTATCTGCGAACGCAGCACAAGACGGCTGAAATCGGAGCAGCGACTTAGCGCCACATAGACCTGCCCGTGCGTGAAAGCGCCCCCAACATCCGCAATCACGCTTCCGAACGTCAATCCCTGACTTTTATGGACAGTTATCGCCCACGCCAAGCGTACCGGATACTGCTCAAAAGTGCCTATAATCTCCTCATCTATACGCTTTTCCTTACGATTCCACGAATACCTGATATTCACCCATTCGGTAATATCCACCGGCAGCTCCGTCCCGTCCGGCAACGTTACAATCATATCACTTTCGGTCAGCTCGGTGATTTTACCCATCTGACCGTTGTAATAATGCGGCAGATTGTTCTTCACAAACATCACCTGCGCACCCTCTTTCAGCCGGAGCGTAAACGGCGCAGGCATTATTTCTTCAGGAAAAACGCCGGTAACAACAGCTTCAAAAACATGCTCTTCGGCAGGCAGACGGGCGAGTTTTGTGCGGTTTACATCGTCCGCTATCCGGTTATGTGAAGCAAGGATGATATATGTATCTTTATCATCAGGCTGAAAATCAGGCATATACCGCGACTGCAGCAACGCCATATCGCTTGGAGTAACGCTATTGACGCGGATATTATTTAGCAGGGCAATGAATCTCGGATCGGTCTGACGATAGATAGTTTTGAGTTCGATGTACAGAAGCGGGTTTTCCTTTATTACCCGCGAGCTGAAGAAAAAAGGGCTGTCGTAGTATTGCTCCACAAAGCGCCACTCTTCACCGCTTACAATCGGAGGAAGCTGAAAATTATCGCCGATAAGCAACACTTGAACTCCCCCGAAAGGCTCTGATTCCCAGTCGCGTACCCATCGCAATAGCCTATCAATGACATCCATTAGGTCGCATCGCAGCATCGAAACTTCATCAATAACGAGCAACTCAAGCGACTTCATCAGCTCCGTTTTGTCTTTATTGAAGCGGAAATAATCCCCTATCGTCCGTTTATCTTCCTCATCCTTAGGAGCGCTGCGACGAAGACGCACATCATCAGGCAGGTATATCCCCCGCCCTATTTGAAAAAAGGAATGAACAGTCTGACCACCCGCATTGATAGCAGCAACTCCCGTAGGTGCAAGCACTACCGTCCGTTTCTTTGTCATCTGCCTGATATACCTCAGGAACGTAGTTTTACCAGTTCCGGCTTTACCCGTAAGGAAAATATTTTTGTCGGTATGCAGCACAAACTCCGCCGCGCGGTTGAAGAGTTTATTGCTATCGTCGGGTGTGAATGTCACTTAATTGTTATTGTGTTGAATGACAATGGCTTAAGAGCAACTGAGATTAGATTTTTTCCTATTTTTATTGTCTTCTTTGTCCCTGCTTTTTCGGCGTTAAAGATAATAAGAGCGTAACTCCCATCAGCATTCCGGAAAGCGAGCATGTCGTTAAAATTACCGGAAACAGGCAGGAACTGAGCGCCTTGCAACACATAATGGCTGGCGTGCTTCAACAGATAATACTCGTATGTGTATTTATACTTGTGAGTTACCGTATCAACGGTTACAAGCGAGTTTTGACGCCATCCCCACCGGCTCATGCCACCTTCCTCAAGCGACAGGTTCCAATAGTCATAAACATTTGTGCCGTTATTGAAATAATGCTTCATCAGGCTCCATGAATAGACGCAGCCTTCCCAACTGTTACGGCCATTGCCGCACTCCTGTTCTGTCTGATAAATAGCGAGTTCCGGATGACGTTTGTGGATTTCGCCGATAGAACGCTTGCCTGCCCACTGGAAACCTGCTCCCGTGATATATTTTTTGCAGTCGGGATCGGTCAGAATTGTATCTGCCATCAACGGATTCGGACGTTCCATAGTGCCGAACATCAGCTGTACGCCTAACTCCTTCATCTGCGGACCAAGATATTTGCCTATAAATGTGGCAAGTCCTGGCACTTTCCACGTACAGCTCGGGAACGGCTGGCATGAATTGAACTCGTTTTGAGGCATTATCATAAAGATATTTATCCCCTCAGCTCGGTAAGCTTCGATGAACTTCTTGAAATACAGCGCATAAGCTTTAAAATAAGCGTCTTCCTGAATGAACATGTCCATCCCTTCTGCGCGGATCTGTTCCTTAGTGATGCTGTTTGCGAAGCGCTGGTCGAAAAAGTTGCTTGTAGGCTGGCAGGCGTAATATTTGTTGTCTTTCATCCATGTCGGCGGACTCCATGGCGACGCCCAGATTTTCAGCCCCTTATTATACTTTAAAGCCGCTTTGATAAAGGGTATCAGCGTCTCGCGGTCATTAGCGATGCTGAAGTTTTTCATTTCAAAATCGCCGTCGGTCTCGTTATAAGAGTACCAGTCACGCGAGAAGTCATTAGCGCCGACCGGCATGCGGCAAACAGTGAAGTTAGCTCCTTTGCCGGGGGTGAAAAGCTCGTCGAGGACAGCTTCACGGTCGGTTTCCGCCAACAATCCGAGCGAAGTCCAGCCCAACTCATTGAAGCAGGCGCCGAAACCATCAACAGTCTGCTGCGGGTTGGCAATGTCCACTTCCGCATCCGGAGCGACATCTTTCACTGTCTCAATAAGATTGACGTCCTGTGCTTGCCATGAAGCGTCAGGAGTTGTCGTAACCCATTCAAATTCAACCTTTTTAGCGCAAGAAGCCATCAGCGCCAAAGCACATGTACAGATAAAAATCTTTTTCATAATCATAGTTTTTTTAGTTTTTTTACGCTGCAAATTTACAAAAAAATTTCTAACAATCTTTTTAATTTTAATATTTGTATTCTCCTGCATTGAGGATTTGGTCTTCTTCGCCTTCAATCCTAAGGATGGCTTTGGCGCCGCTTGGGACAGTGATTTTGTAGCTTATCGGACTTGGAGCAGCGTTTCTGCTTCTTCTTCCGACTTGCGATTGCTTCTCCCAACTGACTTGAACAACGCCGTGAGGGGTCTCGACCGAGGCGCGGCACCATTGAAGGTTGGCGTGGATGTGCGGGGCTATCAGAATGGTGTCGTAACCGGCTGAATACTCGCTTATTCCGGCAAGCGATTTGATGAAATACGCCGAAATGCCTAAGTATGAGGTGTGTACGGTAGCCGAGTTA
>JAISTJ010000030.1 GCA_031272655.1 Tannerella sp. | reverse complement strand
AAAAAAAGCGGACTTAATCCGCTCCTGAGGTCTTCGCATTACCTAATCAACAAGAAATAAGCCCGCTATAAGCGAGCGTTATCGCTCATTCTTGTTGATTAATTGAAAGTTGCGAAGTTTCAAGAGCAAGAATCTTGCGTTAAACGCTGTTTTTGATATGTCTGGTGCGCCTTATGACGCTCTGGATTGCTACATAAATGTTCGTTTTTGTTAATACTTGGCGGCAAAGATAGAAAAAAAGTTTTTTCCCGGGTGATTTTTTCGAGATTTTTATCTTCTTGTTAGTCCATAAACTGCAAAAAACATAAAAAACCAAAGAAAACAAGATTCCCCAAACCTCAAATCCCAAACCTGCATACTTCAAACCTTAAACCGAAACTTCCCCCTTGATATGCGGATGTGGGTCGTAGTTAAGCAGTTGAAAATCTTCGTATTTGAAGCTGAAAATATCTTTAATATCTTGATTGATAATCATTTGCGGCAATGGGCGCGGGGTTCGTGACAGTTGCAGTTTGACCTGATCGAGGTGGTTAAGATAGATGTGGGCGTCGCCGAAAGTATGCACAAAATCACCTGCTTGCAGTCCGGTAACCTGCGCCATCATCTGCAGCAGCAAGGCGTAGGACGCGATATTGAACGGCACTCCGAGGAATATGTCGGCGCTACGTTGATAGAGCTGCAGGCTGAGGCGTCCGTTTGCTACATAAAACTGAAAAAAGGCATGACATGGCGGCAGGTTCATGTTCCGGAGGTCGCCAACGTTCCACGAACTGACTATAATCCTGCGTGAATCAGGGTTTTCGCGGATTGCTTTAACCGCTTCGCTTATTTGGTCAATGCTTCCGCCGTCGTAGTCGCGCCACGAACGCCACTGGTATCCGTAGATATGCCCCAAGTCGCCGTTGGCGTCCGCCCACTCATTCCAGATGCGTACCCCGTTGTCATTCAGATACTTAATGTTGGTATCCCCGTTCAGAAACCACAGCAGTTCATAGATTATGGACTTCAGGTGCAGTTTCTTAGTGGTGAGCAGCGGGAAGCCGTCTTCCATCCTGAAACGCATCTGATGCCCGAAAATGCTAAGCGTGCCGGTGCCGGTGCGGTCTTCTTTCCTGACGCCTTCACGCAAAACCCTGTCCAATAAATCGAGATATTGCTTCATCTTCTTCTTTTTTTGGGCGCAAAGGTACACAAAAAATCGCTGAAATAAAATCTGTGGCGACCAAGTTTGCGCGTGATGCCGGATATGTTTACTATCAAATTCCGCTTCAACAGCGCTTTTTGGGGGATGGCGAAAAAAAAATTGTGATAAACCGGCAATTTTTTTTATTCAAAATTATGAATTTGAAAAAAAAAGAGTATATTTGCCCCCAAAATAATTATTATAAACAAATTTCAAGAAGGAGTTTATCATGACTACACGTAGAAATTTTTTAAAAACGGCAAGCCTTGCTTCGGCTGGTTTTGCATTAGGAAGTACGCGGCTCAATGCTGCAAGTTATAAACAAATAGTCGGCGCTAACGACAAAGTGAACCTCGCCTGCGTAGGAATAGGATTTCAGGGCGGAGAAGACATCAAGTCGTTTTACAGAACCGGCTTAGCTAATGTTGTGGCTTTGTGCGACATAGATATGGGCGCAAAGCATACGCAGGAAATTATGGCTATGTTCCCCAACGTTCCCAGATTTAAAGACTTCAGGGAGATGTTTGACAAGATGGGTAACAAATTCGACGCCGTTTGCGCCGGAATACCCGATTTCGCTCACTATCCTGTTGCTATTCAGGCTATTAAGGAAGGAAAGCATATTTTTGTCGAGAAACCTATGTGCCGTACGTTTCTTGAAGGAGAGCTGATGATAAAAGCGGCTCTTCAAAACCCGAAAGTTGTTACCCAGATGGGTAATCAGGGACATTCGGAAGGTAACTATTTCCAGTTCAAGGCATGGAAAGATGCAGGTATAATAAAGGATGTAACAGCTGTTACCGCTCACATGAACTCCTCGCGTCGCTGGCATGACTGGGATTCGCGTATCTATAAGTACCCTGAGCCGCAGGAGATGCCGGCGGGTATAGACTGGGATACATGGAATATGGCTGTGCGTTATCATGAATATAACGACCGTTACCATCGCGGCAACTGGCGTTGCTGGTATGATCTCGGTATGGGCGCATTGGGAGACTGGGGCGCACATATACTTGATACTATTCATCAGTTCCTTGAACTTGGATTGCCTTATGAAGTTAATCCATTGATGCTCAAAGAACATAATGATTATTTCTTCCCGATGTCGTCAACTTTACTGTTCCGTTTTGCAGCCCGTAAAAATATGCCTGCTGTTGATATTACATGGTATGACGGAGTGGATAATATCCCGCCTGTGCCTGAAGGATACGGTGGAGTTGAAGTTGACCCGAATATCCCGCCTGTCGCAGGTGGCAAACTTCAACCTCAAAAGCTCAATCCCGGCAAGGAAATATACAGTAAAGAGCTGACATTCAAAGGCGGTTCTCACGGCAGCACTCTTTCAATCATTCCTGAAGAAAAAGCTAAAGAGATGGCTTCCAAACTGCCCGAAGTGCCTAAATCGCCCTCAAACCACTATGCTAACTTCCTGCTGGCCTGTCTTGGTAAGGAAAAAACTCGTTCTCCATTTGAGATAGCCGGTCCGCTCAGTCAGGTATTCTGTCTCGGCGTGATGGCGCAAAGGCTAAATCAAAAGATTGAGTTTGACCCTGTGAAGAAACAGGTTACAAACAATCCGTTTGCTAACGCATTGCTTGCCGGCGAACCGCCACGCTCCGGCTGGGAAGCATATTATAATGTATAAATAAATCGTATGAAAACATTTTTTGTTTGCATCAGCATTTCGTTGATGCTATGTGCTTGTACGCAGCAAAGCCCGGTAGCGCCGTCGCTATACAGCGCACCTGCCGCAGATGTAAAGACCGGTTGGTTTAGCCCCGAAAACCCTTCAGGTGAGAAAGCTAAAGGCGGACTGACTAACAAAGGCGCCAAAGGAAGCGCTTTCTTCATTATCCCGCCGGGAGCTTCACAAGCGCTCTTTGACGTCAAAGGCGCCGGTATTATACATCGCATGTGGTTTAGCGGTACAATTGCCACAACACCGGAACAGAGACGGGCAGTGAGGATAGATATGTTCTGGGATGGAGCAGACAAACCTGCCGTCTCCGCGCCGATAGTTGATTTCTTCGGGTTGGCGCATGCACTTACAGCCCGCTATGATAATGCGCTGTTTTCCAGTCCGGAAGGTCGCTCGTTCAACTTCACTATCCCTATGCCTTTCCGCAAATCGGGCTTGATAACGGTTACCAATGAATCTTCTTCTGAAGTATGGCTTTGGTATGATATTAACTTCCTTAAAATGAATAAAATACCTGACGATGCAATGTATTTTCATGCCTATTGGAACCGTGATTTACGCACTGCTCTCGGCGAAGATTATGAGATACTTCCACGTGTTGAAGGTGTTGGACGTTATCTCGGTGCAAATATCGGCGTCATAGGTGATACGCTTTATAACGGCAGCTGGTTTGGCGAAGGCGAGGTGAAAATCTATCTTGACGGCGATACCGAACATCCGTCGCTAATGGGTACAGGCACAGAAGATTACATCGGAAGCGGTTGGGGGCAAGGTGAATATGCCTGCCGAAACTTCGGCTCTCCGATAGCCTCATCCAAATATGATGTTTACGCTTTTTATCGCTATCATATTGACGACCCTGTGTTTTTTCACAACGACTGCCGCGTAACAATACAACAGATGGGAAACACAAGCGTTTCACACATAAAAAGAATGATAGCTAATGGCGCTGAAGTGAAACCGCTGTACTGGAACGACACCTCAAAGAAACCTACCCAACCTGTTAGGTTGCTTGACAACGAAGATGAGTATAAAAAGTTTTTTACGGACGAAATGCCTGAAACAGGCGTTAATTATTATCGCCGCGACGACGTCTGCGCCACAGCCTATTTTTATCTCGACCGCCCCTCAAGCAACCTCCCGCAACTTCCGTCATTAGAACTTCGACTGAAGAATCTTAAAGAAAGAGTATGGGGAAAAACCGGACATTGACGGCTCTGCAGAGAAAATCAGGAAATGAAGAAGATATTGCTGTTTTTATTTGTGCCGCTGATGAGTTTTGCTCAAACTAAAATGAGTGATACTTGTTTGAGGCAAATTTCAGGTGATGAAATGAAATTTGGGTTATTGTGGTAAAAAATCAGTACCTTTGTCATCTGAAAAATGACAGTATTTAAAATAAATAGTTGATTATTAGATATATG
>JAISTJ010000017.1 GCA_031272655.1 Tannerella sp. | reverse complement strand
GGCGGATATGTGATTGACACGCCGGGCATAAAAGGCTTCGGCACAATAGAAATGGCAGGCGTCGAAGTATCACATTACTTTCCCGAAATATTCAAAACATCAGCCTCATGCCGCTACGGGAACTGCACACACCGTAACGAACCCGGGTGCGCCGTGCTGAAAGCCGTCGAAGAACATCTAATCAGCGAATCGCGATACCACAGCTACCTAAACATCCTCGAAGACGCAAGCGAAGGGAAGTACCGGGAAGGGTATTGAGGAATTACAGTACCTGCTGAAATCTTTTCAGAAATTCGTCGGCTTGCTGTTTGGTCAGGCATAGCGGGGGGAGGAGGCGGATAGTGTTGGTGCCGGCTACTCCTGTGAAGACTTTTTCTTCATAAAGCAGTCGCGAGCGCATTTCCTTGATGGATTCATTGAATTCGATACCTATCATCAGTCCGCGTCCGCGAACTTCCTTTATTTTGCTACATTGCAGTTTGTTAAGATGCTCTGTCAGATAAGCGCCTGTTAATGAGGCGTTTTCAACCAAATGCTCTTTTTCCATGATGTCAAGGACGGCTATTGCGGCGGTGCAGGCGAGGTGGTTGCCGCCGAAAGTGGTGCCCAACATGCCGTAAACGGGCGTGAACATCGGGCTTATCAACATGCCGCTCATAGGGAACCCGTTGGCGATGCCTTTTGCAACCGTGATGATATCGGGGCGAATGTCTGCGTACTGGTGGGCAAAAAACTTGCCGCTACGACCGTAACCCGACTGTATCTCATCGAATATCAGCACCGTTTCGTATTTCGTACAAAGCTCTCTCAGCTGCTTAACAAACTCATCATCAGGCATTTGTATTCCCCCAACACCTTGAATACCTTCTATTATGACAGAAGAAACATCGCCTTTCTTCAACTCCGTTTCAACCGCGTCCGCATCGTTAAGCATAACGTAAGTAACAGGCATTGAATCGTTTACAGGCGCAATAATCTTCGGATTGTCGGTAACCCTGACGGCTGCGGAAGTACGACCGTGAAAAGAGTGGCGGAAAGTAACGACACGCTTGCGACCATTGTGGAATGAAGCGAGTTTGAGCGCATTCTCATTAGCTTCGGCGCCGCTGTTGACAAGGAAAAGGGTATAGTCATCATAACCGCTTGCCTGCCCAAGACGGTCTGCAAATTTCTGTTGAAGGCTGTTAATCACCGAATTAGAGTAAAAGCCGAGCTTATTAAGCTGATCTGTAATAGCTTTTACATAATAAGGATGGCTGTGCCCTACCGAAATAACAGCATGCCCACCGTAAAAATCAAGGTATTCGGAGCCTTTGGAATCCCAGACGCGGCAACCGCTGCCCTTGACAATCTCTATGTCGAAAAGAGGATAAACATCAAAAAGTTTCATACTTAAAATAGCTTGTTCAGGCGGCAAAGATAAGACAAATTTTCCAGAGAGTGAAAAATAATTCCCAAAAACCTTGTAAAGACAAAAAAAAGTATTAACTTTGCACCCGTTTTTGAAGTTTGGCGAGATAGCTCAGCTGGTTAGAGCGCATGATTCATAATCATGAGGTCGGGGGTTCAATCCCCCCTCTCGCTACTTGATTGTCAGAGGTTTACACGACAGCGTGAGCCTCTGATTTTTTTATTTGCATGTAATTTGCATGTAACTTTTACGAGGAAGCTAATCATCTGTGATGTCAAAAATTAGACAATGTCCGCACAAAAAAATCGCTGAACCAATGAAATACTTTTAAATTTCGACTAATCCAAAGTAACGCTTCAGATTGGTCGCAAAAGCAAACATTATTTGCGATATAACAAAATTTTTACAAGAAATTTTTTATGCTGAACGCGAAGACACGAAGACAGAAAGACACGAAGGTTTTTTTACCCCTGTTATGTCTGTGCTACTGTAAAATCAGGCGTCCCAGTATTTCTGACAAGATAACGACCTTTATTTGTCTCCGGACAAACTTGTATAATTTTGCGGATTAAGGCCGTATTTTTTCACTCTCAGGCGCATGATGCGTTCTGTAATACCGAGTTGTGCAGCGGCTTTCGACATGTTACCCATGCAAACTATCATGGCGTCGGTAATCATTTGTTTTTCAGCCTTTCCAAGTACCATTTCAAGCGATCCTTTATGTACGGTGTCCGATGAAACGGCAGTCTGAAGTGTTGGCGGCAAGTTGTAGGAATGTATTACTTCGTCGGTTGTCATTATCATGGCACGCTCAATGACGTTTTCGAGTTCACGGATGTTGCCGGGCCACGAATAGAGCATCAGCAGGTCGAGAGCGCCACCGGTAATGCGTTTAACGTGCATGTTGTTTTGTTTGTTTATTTTGTTGATGAAATGGTCGGTAAGAATTGTAATATCGGCTTTGCGTTCACGGAGGGCGGGGACATATATTGGGAAGACGTTGATGCGCCAATAGAAATCTTCACGGAAGGCGTTGTTTTTAATCATTTCTTCGAGATTGCGGTTTGTGGCAGTTATAATACGGACGTCCACGGTGATGGTTTTGTTGCCGCCAATGCGCTCAAATTGACGTTGTTGCAGCACACGCAGCAGTTTGACCTGTATTGAAAGCGGCACGTCGCCTATTTCGTCGAGGAAGATTGTGCCTCCGTCAGCCATCTCAAAGCGACCGGTATGCGACCGGTCTGCACCGGTGAAAGAGCCTTTTTCGTGACCAAACAACTCGCTCTCTATAAGTGTTTCCGGCAGCGCAGAACAGTTTACTTTGATGAACGGTTTCGTAGCGCGGGGACTTGCTTTGTGGATAGCTTCCGCGATTAGTTCTTTCCCTACGCCACTTTCTCCGCGAATCATTACCGTGCTGTTAGTCGGCGACACACGCTCTATTAGCTGGTAGAGGTCGTTCATCAGCGATGAGTTACCTACAATATTGTCGGGTTTAAAAGGTTTTCCGTTTTGCAGGCGTCGGTTTTCTTTACGAAGTTCTTCGAGTTCCTCTATATGTTTGCGATGTATAGACAGATTCTTTCCGATAAGCGTAGCCACGATGTTGAGGAATTTGACGTCATATTCGAAATTGCGCTTTCCGTCGTGTTCCTTGTGGATACTCAGTGTGCCAACAGGCTCATTTTTAATGATTACAGGGACGCAGACGAATGCCATCACACTATTCTTGTGTACAGGTTTGCCTGCACCCGTCTTATTAAGGAAGCGTTTCTCTTTAGAAATGTCGGGAATGACAATTGGTTCACCTGTCGCAATAACCTGACCTGTAACACCTTCACCTATACGATATATTACTTTACTCTTTTCTTCGTCGCTCAGTCCGTGCGAAGCGCTGAGCATGATTTGCCCTCGCACGTTATCAACAATCGTCATCATGCTGTAACGCACGTTGAAAAAAGTGCACAAATCGTTCATCAACAGTTCGAGGTTGCCGTACAAATCCTCACTGTGACTTATCAAATTGCAGATGTTCACAAGGAACTCCATGTCCTTTTCCAAATAGCAATTTCTTCCTTTTATTTCACAAAACATATTTCTTTCAGTCAATAAAAAAAGTGAATAATTGACTGCAAAGATAGTAAATAAATTTCACATTGACTTCTTTTTAATGTTATTTAATAGATATTTGACATTTTCATCAGTTGGTTCACCGCCGTTTTTTTGTATGAGGTTGACGACAGATGCTTTGCCGGAATGTTTTCCATATTGAATATCAACGCTTTCGGCACGTCCTGCAAGTGTTCCGTCGAAAGGTTGAAAGGATAGCATGTTTTCGATAGTACCTCTTACATGGATGCCTGATTCATGGCTGCATACCCACTGTCCGATGACAGGTTTCATTTCGGGAACTGGGCGACCGGAAATATCGGCGACATAACGGCAAAGATCATAGAGTTTTGCAGTTTGATATTTTGTTATGTTGTTATCTTGCTGATATACAGCCATGATAACTTCTTCCAAAGCTGCATTACCGGCTCGTTCGCCTAAGCCGTTTACCGTTACGCTTAATGCCTTAGCGCCTGATTGCCACGCTGTTATAGCATTTGCCGTCGCCATTCCGAAATCGTTGTGGGCGTGGAAATCAATTTGTATATGCTTGATTTTGCGAATTAAAGAGGCAGTTTGAAGGGGCGTGAGTATTCCTACCGTATCTGCTATACGGATTCGTTCGACATCATTCCGGTTGGCAAGATTTATAAACTCGTTGAGGTGCTGTTGCGAGGCGCGGCCTGCATCTTGGGCGCCTACGCTGACGTGTTTGAAATGATATTTGGCTTGTTGTACGATACTCGGAAGCGTTTCATAGAGCCATTGTCGGGGTTTGTTGAAGGCTTTAAGTTGGATTTCGGACACCGGGAAAGCGATATGTACTGCCTCCGCGCCGGTTGCTGCCGCCGCTTCAAGGTCGGTTTTCAGCGCTCGACACCATACGGATATACGGGCGTTAAGCTTTTCTTTCACAATGCGGCGTATTACTGATTGTTCGTCAGCGCCCATAGCAGGTGTGCCGGCTTCGATTTCATCAATGCCGACATCATCAAGGCGGTGTACAAGTTTTACTTTATCTTCCGCCAAGAACGCTACACCCGGCGCCTGTTCTCCATCGCGCAATGTAGTGTCTATAAGCCATATATCACGAGACACGTCTCATGCAATAAGGTATTCTTCAACAGCCTTGCCTTCTTCGAGCGCATCAAGGATTTCGTCGAGGCGGTCTTTTGTAACCCCGCCGTACCAGTAATTGCAGGGCTGAATCGCCACTATCGGTCCCTGACTGCACAGACTCAAACAGGCTGTGGTAGTTACAAGAGCGTCGATGCCACGGTCGGCGCACTCTTCGGTGATGTACTGCACAAACGAGGTTGCGCCCTGCTTGTTGCAAAAACCCTGTGCATCGCCCGCCACGCGGTAGGAATTGCACACTAAAATTG
>JAISTJ010000201.1 GCA_031272655.1 Tannerella sp. | reverse complement strand
GTCAATCAGGTAGTCTGCGTACAGCCCTTCGGCTGCATCGCTAACCACGTAGTAGCCAAAGGCATAGAGCGCCGCCTGAAAAAGTTCTACCCCGCTATGAACCTCCTCTTCTTAGACATAGACGGCGGCGCCGCAGAGGTCAACCTCCAGAACCGCCTGCATTTTATGATTGATAAAGCAAGAATTTAACATAGAACGCCAGGGATAAAAACGTAAAAGCAAAGCCTCTGTAACCATCATGGTGTTATATTTTGATGCAAATTGATGTATTTTAACCGCAAATGTGCAACATTATTTTTTAGATAGATTGCAAAAAATAATATCAGTATTTTAGAAAAAAAATTTGGCACTATGGAAATGTTTTTATACTTTTGCGGTGTATTTTAGGCGATAGCCGGTAACTAACTATTGAAACATGAACAAAATTTTCTTATTAACAGCATTAACAACAGTCTTTATCGCATGTCTGTCCTCCTGCGGGAAAGACCCGTCGGTTGAGGCGGCTGAAGGTGTGCTGCAGCGCATGGTTCCGGCTATGCTCGGACGAGTTACATTTGAGGCTATTCCTGCCGACAGCGGCGGGGATGTGTTTGAACTGCAAACCGCCGACGGCAAACTGCTTGTGCGCGGCAACAACGGCGTTTCGATGGCAAGCGGCTTGAACTGGTACCTGAAGCATTACCTCAACTGCCAGATTACTTACCGCACGAAACAGCTGAACGTACCGGCAACATTGCCCGAAATACCGGAGAAAGTGCGCGTCGTGTCGCCCCACAAGTACCGCTACTATTTCAACTACTGCGCTTTCAGCTACACGATGGCGTTCTGGGACTGGGACGACTGGGAACGTATGATAGACCTGATGGCGCTCTACGGCGTCAATGCTCCGCTTTCGGTAACAGGTCAGGAAGGCGTATGGCAAAATGTCGGCAAACGTTTAGGATTAAGCGAAGAGCAAATGCAAGAATTTTTCGTCGGTCCGGCGTTCCTCCCTTTCGGTTGGATGGGCTGCATTGACGGATGGGCTGGACCGTTGCCTCAAACATGGATTGACGAGCATATAACGCTTGAAAAACAGATACTTGAACGAGAAAGAGCGCTTGGAATGACGCCCGTTTTGCAGGGATTCACCGGACACGCGCCGAAAGCGTTGGAAGAAGTGAATAAAGACGTAAAACTTGTGAAACTCGCTCCTTGGGCGAGTTTTCCCTCAACGTATTTTGTTGACCCCACAACACCGTACTTTCGCAAAGTCGGCAAAATATGGGTTGAAGAGCAAACGAAACTCTTTGGTACCAACCATCTTTATGCGTCCGACACTTTCATTGAAATGGAGCCGCCGACAAACGACACGGTCACTCTCCGCAGTATGGGCGCTGCCATTTACGGCGGCATGAAAGACGCTGACCCCGAAGCGGTCTGGGTTTTGCAGGGATGGGCGTTCTATTTTAAACAGAATTTTTGGAAAAAGCCGCAAAGAGACGCATTCTTGCGTAGCGTTCCGCAGGGTAAGGTGCTGTGTTTAGACCTGTGGTGCGATAACACCCCTATGTGGAGTAAAACGGAAGCATTCAGCGGACAGCCATGGGTATGGTCTATCATTCAGAACTTTGGCGCAAATGTCAGCCTTCACGGGGCAATTGACAAAATGTCGAACGACCTGAGGAAAGCGATGAACGGGCGCGGCAAAGAGGGCGGCAAGCTCTCCGGCGTCGGTTATATCATGGAGGGTATCGGTTGGAACCCGCTCATAGATGAATGGCAGTCGGATATGATATGGCGCAATGAAATCCCCGAAACAACGGATTGGATACGGCAATTTGTTGTGCGCCGCTACGGAAAGGATAACGCTGATGCGCAAAAGGCATGGACAATTCTTCATCAATCGGCATATCAAAAGAAAGAGAAATTCAATACGATGCTTGCGGTGCGTCCGCGAATAGGAAACAATCAATCGCACGGCGTGAGTTACAGGCAGGCGGACGCCCGTTTGCTGAACGCATGGCAAACGCTTTTGCAGGCGGAAAATGAACTTGGCAAAGAACGTACCTATCAGTTCGACGTAACGACCATTGCCCGCGAAGCTTTGGGAAGTATCGCCGGTTCGTACTATCCGCAATTAGAAACTGCGTATCGCAACAAAGACCGAAAGGCGTTAAAAGAGGCGGCGGACAAAATCAATGCGCTCTGCCTCGACATTGACCGTTTGTTGGCTTGCGACGACCAGTTCCTGCTCGGTACATGGTTGGAAGACGCCAAACGATGGGCTAAAACCGACGAAGAGCGTAAACACTACGAATGGAACGCCAGAACAATTATCTCGCTATGGGGCGGGGTGCCGCAAAGAGAATTGGATGATTACGCAAAAAAGCAATGGTCGGGAATGTTCCGCGATTATTATGCGCGGCGGTGGGATTTGTTCTATCGAGAGTTAGATAAATCGCTGGCAGAAAATCAAGCGTGGGATACAGAGGCGTATAACAGGAAAAGTTTCGAATTCGAACTCGAATGGGCAAAAGAAACAACAACGTTTCCGACAACGGTCAGCGGCGAAGACCCGATTGCAATTGCCAAAGAACTGCTGGCGAAATACGAGAAAGAGTTTGAAAATTAGCTCTATGAAGAAATCGTATTATTTGGGCATTGATATTGGCGGCACGTGGATTAAGGGCGTTGCAATACCTGCCGATGAGCAAATGCCGTTTAATGACATTCCGGCGGCGGTTAAAAGAGCGGCGGTTGTCCGCGTTCGCAGTCGTCTTGGCAGGGAATCCGATGTTGGCGATTTCATGCAGGCTTTAGATGAATTGATACAGACAGCGCTACCCGAAGGTAGCGCCGTCTGTGGCACAGGTATTTCCACAGCCGGAGTGGTGGACTACGCGGGAAAAGAATTGGTTTTGACTGCGCCCCACCTTCTGGCCTTAACAAAAAAGGAATGGATTGATTATCTGCGGGATAAAACCCACGCAGCAGTCAGCCTGATTAATGACGCCGACGCCGCAGCCATTGGCGCCGCCTCTATGGGGTATCTAACTGGTAATCAAACAATTGGAGTGATGCCCGTTGGAACCGGCTTAGGTTTTACCGTGTGGCGTAACGGGCGAAAATGGACGCCGCAGTTTGCTTACACCTTGCTTGGAAGCATTTTCACGCTATCAGGATGTTATGACGCTCTCGGTGGCGTCCCCGCGTTGGCCAACGCAGGCGAAGACCTGCTAAAAATCCTGCAACTGCCTGAATATGAATCCCGGCGAAACGCTTATATCAGCAATCTTGCAGGAATCATCGCATCGGCAAACATCCTTTACCGCACGGATAAAATACTTATCGGCGGCGGATTAGCGGACGCCCTGCAACAAACGAATTTCCCGTTTGCCGCGAAGCTGAAATCCGCTCTTCATACGCTCAATATGCTCGATTCGGCAAAAACAGTTGTCGAGATAATGCCAGAAGGTAATTTATTGCCCTTAGTCGGCGCGTCCCTGCTGGCGATTGGCGAAGAAAAAGCGCTGAAAACACGCAGCCAAAAGGCATACAGTCTGATGACAACCGAAATGCCATACGACAGGACGCTCCATTTAGAGAAGTTAGATTCTGGCAACCTCGTTAAACGCCTTTGGGAAGCGGAACAGGAAGCGGGTCTCAATCTGGAACTCTCGCTCAACACGGCAAGTGAGGTTGTCGAGGAGTTAGTCAAACGGTTTGAAGCGGGCGGACGGCTTATTTACATCGGCAGCGGCACAAGCGGACGGTTAGCCGCCATTGACACCGTAGAAATCGGCTGCACTTTCGGTTTTCCGACCGACCGCGTTCTATGCCTTATTTCCGGCGGGCTTGCCGACGCCGCCATTGAGATTGAATCGCGCTTCGAAGAAGATGCAAGCTCGGTTCCAGATCTCCTGCTCACCAATATTAACGCCAACGACGTCGTGATAGGCATCTCTGTAAGCGGTCAGGCTTGGTATGTTCAATCCGGCTTGGGCTTGGCAAAATCCGTTGGGGCATATACAGTTATGATTCAGGAAGAAGACGCCCCGTCACTACCGTTTTGCAATAAAGTAATCGCACTCCGGACGGGCAACGAACTCCTCGCAGGCTCTACACGCATGAAAGCGGGCACAGCAACAAAAAAAATCCTGAATTTCATATCCACAGCCGCCATGATCCGCCTCGGCAAAGTGCACGGCAGCTATATGACCGAACTAAAATGTATCAACGAAAAACTGATAAAACGCGCTATCAGTATCCTGCGGACGCTTTTTCCGCAACTCAGCGCCGAAGAAGCGGAAAAACTACTGCAAGAAAATGATTTTGAGCTGAATAAAGCTATAAAAAGACGCTCATGGATCGAAGTTTGAATGACTTAATCCTTTGGTTTACGATCGAAAAATGGGTTTTTGGAAGTTGCGCTTACGGGTATTGCCATTACGCAACGGCAGTCGTCGCCAAGCATTTTAAGACGTTGTGCGGCAAGTCCGGCGCTGAACATCACGCGGGTATCAACCCGCAGATCGGCAGCTTTCGCGCAGGCAGAACCTATTGCGATGCCTGTATCAATGATGTTGATGGCGCAAGGCTCCGCGTCGGGTTTGGCTTCGCAGGTAGCGTATCCGCAATGAGCGCAATTCAAGCCCTGTGTCTGAATGCGCGTCCCTATAAGTAACACAACGTCAGCCTGAAGGATATTTTCCGCATCGCGAAGGAAAAATTTCAGCCCTTTTTCGTCGGCAATCTTCAGCATCTCGGCAGACAGGCGATGGACATCTTCATCGGTCGCCAATGCCATCTCAATAATATCTATCCCTTTCCCTTTCGGCGCCGTGCGAGCCGCCGTCATCATTTGCCTTGCAGCCTGAATAACAAGGCTTTTGCGTATAATTCTTTCGTTTTCTATCATATTTTTTTTGAGACAAAGATAATTAAAATTTCAATATAAGATGCTAATTATCACAAGAACAAATACGGTAGCGGCAAGTGCGCCGACAACTATTTTGATGTTTTGACGGGGGAAAACCGTTTCAAATGATGTTATTTTTTTTAGAAAAAACGCCCCGCCATAGCCTGTAATCAGTCCGACAATAGCTCCAGGGATGATGTCGGTAATAAAATGGACGCCGAGGTAGATGCGCGAATATGATGTTATCAGCGCCCAGATGAAGATAGAGACAGTATAAGGTTTGTACCTGAATATCAGCGCTGTAAGCATGGCAAAACCGAAACTGTTAGCGGCATGGCTTGAGATAAAGCCGTATTTCCCGCCGCGATAACCGAAAATAGTTTGTACATCATTCATAAAATCAGGATGATGCGTTGGACGGAAACGCTGAAAAAATGGCTTGCAAAAACCTGAAGCAAACTGGTCGCAAAAAGTGATAACAACTACAATAGCGAAAAGCAGCAAAACGGCTTCGCGCCAATGCGACTTGTTGCGCCAGAACAGCGCCGCCACAAATACAGCCGCCAACGCTATCCAAGCAACCTTTCCCGAAAAAAGCCACATAAACTCGTCGAGGAAAGGGCTACGTCCTATCCCATTAAGCCAAAGAAAAGCTTCACGCTCAATTTCCAACAAATGTTCCGTCATATCAGGTGGCAAAGATATACATTATTTTTTAAACGGTAAAAAATCAGCGTATAAAAATAATGTGTATCTTTGTACCCCAAAAACAGTAAAAAATATGGCAACAGTACAATTCAAGTATCAGGAGCCTTTCCCGACGGGGAAGGATACAACGGAGTATTATCTACTCACAAAAGATTATGTATCAACGTCTTCGTTTGAAGGCAAAGAGGTGTTGAAGGTTGCGCCGGAGGCTTTGACGGCGCTTGCACGGACGGC
>JAISTJ010000014.1 GCA_031272655.1 Tannerella sp. | reverse complement strand
GTGGTTCTTGGTGAATCTTCGTGTAATTATTTTTATAACACGAAGTTACACAAAGAAGACACAAAGAACCACAAAGCAAAAATTAAAATTTCTACCGAGTAAAGTATAATATAATTTTACAGATATCACGTTCAGAAAAATAATCAAAATAATAATAAAAATCATTCAAAATCAAAGTTCAGACAAATATGTTATTACGACACACAACATCAAAAGAGACTGAGCGTAAGGCGCTTACAATCAATCCGGCAAAAACATGCCAACCGGTAGGCGCAATGTACGCCGCACTCGGACTGCACGGCTGTTTGCCGCATAGCCACGGTTCGCAAGGCTGCTGCTCATATCACCGTAGCGCATTAACACGGCATTTCAAAGAGCCGGTAATGGCGGCAACAAGTTCATTTTCTGAGGGTTCATCAGTTTTTGGCGGCTCGTCAAACCTTGTTACCGCGATTGAAAATATTTTTACAATTTACGAGCCTGACATCGTTGCCGTTCATACGACTTGTCTGTCGGAAACAATTGGAGACGACCTGACACAAATTATCTCAAAAGCCAACGAAGAAGGAAAAATACCCGAAGGCAAAAAGGTAATATTCTGTAATACACCAAGTTATGTTGGCACTCATATTACCGGATATTCCAATCAAATTTCGTCGTTCATCAAATTTTTTGCTACTGCAACGCCAAAAAAACGCAATGTAGTAAATATCATCGCAGGCTGGATGGAACCGTCGGATATGCGTGAAATAAAGAGGATTGCGAAAGAGATGGAAACACGTATCATTCTGTTTCCCGACATGTCGGGAGTGCTTGATACGCCGATGACAGGTAAAATGAAGATGTTCCCTAACGGCGGCGTTACTCAACAGGAATTAACGCAGTCCGGCGACAGCAAATTCACCATCGGACTTGGCGCCTATTCCACCGAAGACGCATGTGTGAAACTCGAAAACAAGTGCAAAGTAAAGTTTGAGGTGCTTGAAATACCAATAGGACTGAAGGCTACCGATCGTTTTATTGTGTCTTTGAGCCGACACGCAAATGTTCCGGTGCCCGACAGCATTACCGAAGAAAGAGGACGTTTAGTTGATTTCATTGCAGACAACTCCAAATATTTCTACGGCAAGCGGGTAGCCCTTTTCGGCGACCCCGACACGCTGATTCCACTTGTTGAATTTCTGCTCACGCTTGATATGCGACCGGTTTATATAGTGAGCGGCACACCCGGCAAACATTTCGACGAGATGATGGGAAATCTGTTGTCCGAGAGCGTTCCGGAAGCTAAATACCGTTGCGGTGAATGTGCCGATATGTATCTGTTGCACACTTGGATTAAACAGGAACCGGTAGATATGATTATCGGTAACACTTATGGCAAGTATATTGCCCGTGACGAAAATATTCCGCTTGTCCGCATCGGATTTCCGGTTATTGACCGTGCAGGAAACAACTTTTACCCCTTTGTAGGCTACAACGGCGCAATGCACATCGCAACGCAAATTCTTGACAAACTGCTTGATTTCAAAGACAGAGACTGCCCGGAAGAAAAAGTGGAACTGCAGATGTGATTTTAACACGAAGGCATGAAGTTATGAAGGCACGATGTTTTCTATTTAAACTTTAAACTTTAAATAAAATTTAAACTTTAAAATGGACTTCATAGTAGAGCGAAGCGAGCAAATAGTAACGAAAGGGCGCGACAGTCGTGAACTTGCAGGCGGGCGACCGAGCATCCCCGGTTCGGTCAGCCAGCGGGCATGTGTGTTTTGCGGCTCGCGGGTGGTGCTGTATCCTATTGCCGACGCACTGCATATAGTGCATGGACCTATAGGTTGCGCATCTTACACATGGGATATTCGCGGAGCTATGTCGTCCGGTCCGGAACTGCATCGTAACAGTTTTTCAACCGACCTGCGAGAAAAACATGTAGTTTTTGGAGGTGAAAAGAAATTACTGCAAACGCTTGATGAACTGATAGATAAGTACAAACCCGAAGCGGCTTTTGTATATTCCACATGTATTGTTGGCGTTATCGGCGATGATGTAGAATCGGTTTGCCGTCAGATGACCGCCCGCAAAGGCATCCCCGTCATACCGGTACAGTCCGAAGGCTTTCAGGGCACGAAAAAAGACGGCTACAAGATAGCTTGCGACGCTATCGCCACTCTAATAGGTACAGACGACAGCAAAGAGGTCTCGCCTTATAGCATTAACATCTTGGGCGACTTCAACCTTGCCGGCGAACTGTGGATTTTACAGGAATACTACCGTCGCATGGGCGTACAGGTCGTAGCCTCCATAACCGGCGACGGGCGCATAAAAGACATCCGCAACGCCCACCGCGCCTCACTCAACGTAGTGCAATGCTCCGGCTCAATGCTGCACCTCGCAAAGTGGATGAAAGAGCAGTTCGGCATCCCCTTCATCAAAGTATCCTACTTCGGCATCGAAGATATGTCAGACGCCCTATACGAAGTCGCCAAACAATTAACTTCCGATAGTATTGTTTCCAACAATGCTACCGGTAATCAACAGAGCACTACCGATAGCATTGCTTTGAGCAATACTATCGGCGCCAGCCTTTTTGATAGAGCCACCGCTTTGGTACGGGACGAACTGACCCGTCTCCTCCCCGCTCTCGAACCCTACAAACGCGCCTTAGAAGGCAAGAAAGCCGCAATCTACGTCGGTGGCGCCTTCAAAGCTATCTCCTTAGTCAAGGCGCTGCGGCTGATAGGCGTCAAGACCGTCATCGCCGGCACCCAGACCGGCAACTCGGAAGACTACAAGTTGCTGGAACAAATATGCGACGACGGTTGTATCCTTGTGGACGACTCCAACCCTGTCGAACTGTCGGAGTTCGTGAAACAGACCGGCGCCAATTTGTTTATCGGCGGCGTGAAAGAGCGCCCTATCGCTTACAAGCTCGGCATCGGCTTCTGCGACCACAATCACGAGCGCAAACTCGCATTGGCCGGCTACGAAGGAATGTTGAATTTCGCAAAAGAAGTTTATGAAACAATTAACAGCCCTGTATGGGCTTTCGTAAAACGCAAAATATGAAGCTATTAGACGAAAAAACTCTCGCTCAAACGACTTATTCGGAAGCGTGCAAATATCTTGCCGCGCTGAAAAGTGGCATTGACCGTCCAAGCCGCTTTAATCCTATGTTGCGTTATAATATTTGCGTTCTATGTTTTGAAAAACTGTTCGTCGCCTATATAGCGCATCTGGGCATGATGGCGGAACACCATGTTCCGCTTGCGCTTTTTAAAGAGACGGTAAAGATTGACCCCGCTTTTCCGGCAGATTTTGAAGAAATAGCCCGCTCGGTGGGACGTTTCGAGAGTATCTGCTCAATAGATGGCTTTGGCTATCAAACGCCGACCGACAGAGACATTCAAGGAATGATTTCAGGTTTGATAAAAATAAACGATTATATTGAAAAGAAGATTGGAAACAACTGCTAACCATATTAAAAAATCAGTGTCGGAAGACGTCGTTTCGTGCAACGCCTGCAAGCAGTGCACTCCTCTCGGCGCGTGCATTGCGTTTCGAGGCATTAAAGGTAGTCTGCCGATGCTGCACGGTTCACAAGGCTGCGCT